>NZ_JAJBJB010000213.1 GCF_021811845.1 Candidatus Cyrtobacter zanobii
CACCTCTTTTGCATCAGATTTTAAAACTCATCAAAATAATAAATCAAATGTAATAGAAAAGAAAGTAGAGCAAAAACCCGAAGATATTTGAGATTTAAATCTAGATGATTCAATAAAAGAAATCAAAGAAGCTCCAAAAGAAGATGACTTCGATGTGGATATACAAGACGGATGGGGTATTGATACTCTCGATCAAATTCCAATAAACGATATCGATATTGCTGATATAGAAACAGAGAAAGCTGAGCAGCCAACAGAACAAGAATCACAGCAACTAGATTTTCTTGTCGCCAAACCCGATATCAAAGATGAAAAGCCAAATGAAGAAAACATCAAAGAATTTTCAGTTGACAATTTTCAAAAAGATGAGAATTCCGAAGAAATTGATATCGCTGATAATACTTGGGGAAATGAAGAATTAGACATCGAAATCAACAGTGAGGAGTCAGATTTATTAGAAGAGCAGAAAGATGAAAAATGCGAAGTAAATCAGTTTCCAAATGAAAATCAAGATATAGAACAACTTGAAGAAGCATGAATAGTTGATACTCTTGAACAACCACAAGCTGCAGAACAAATTCAAATCCAAGAACACAAAGAAAAGATAGAACCTGAAGATTCGTATTCTGAAAACGAAGAAGAATGAGTTCCTATTGAACTTGTTGGGAGAGAAGATATTGACGAAGATATTGATGGTCATGACGAAGGCATTAAGATCGAACAAGATGATATTACCCTTTCGGTGTCCTGTGCTGCATTTGGGGGTGCAGTAGTAGGACTCGAACCCGAATCGGGGATGACGTCAGAAATCCTCGGGGTGACGTCATCCCAGATTCGGTCTTCCGAAGATCGAATTCGGTCTTGGCTAGTCAGAAACCCCTAAGAGACCTCTATCTAGCCCAGACCGAATTCGATCTTCGGAAGACCGAATC
>NZ_JAJBJB010000067.1 GCF_021811845.1 Candidatus Cyrtobacter zanobii
TCGCCGGCATCGTTAATCTCAAAAATGGTTTTTCTGCTGCATAAGCATCATCAGAAAAAGACAAAAGCCCGTCCAAAAAAAAGACAAAAAAACACAGAAACAAAAAACGACTTACGCAGCAGGTCTACTGTACATTGCAGCAATTTTTGCGCACTAAATTCTATGTGAGACACTATACGCCATGTATCAGCTGCTCCTTCTAGCACTACTGGAATTATTTAACTATGTCTATAGTTATGAGGCACAAAGCCACAACCATCTCTCAGGAATTGAAATGTTACACCTAAATCCCATACTTACCAACAAACTCAGACATTAAGTCTGACAATAATGTCCCTGTATCAAAAACATTTTTGGCGCCTGTAAAATCATACCAATCACCTCGCGGATACATAAAACTACTAATTGCAACTTTATAATATTTGTCAGATTTAATTTTCTTCACCATTGTATAAAAAGCTCCACTTTTTCTCTCATTTGGCATATTGTGCGTATGACGCATCGCCTTACGCAAATCAGCACCAGATATCTCTATAAATACTAATGTGTTATCGAACGGTATGAGCTCTTTTATTGTTTTATATGAAACTTGCTCACCATGCGCAATCTTTGTTCTAAAAAGCCCACCATTAATTATCACAGCGTCCACATTCTGCTCAGTACTGTACCTCTTAAAGATTTTTTCAACAAAATATTCACTCACTTCTTTAAATGTCAGATCACGTGAAGCTGTCGCAAACACTGTTGTTGCCTCCTTTTCGTACATTGTAGCAGCAGATTTGACAATTTTATCAACGGCACCGTCAGCAATAATTGAACTGCGCTCAGAATGCAAATCCTTCACGGCTGGTACTATAGTATGAGTATCTGTATTTATTGTAAGTACACCAATACACTTACCATAACTACAGGCCTCAACAACAGCCTTACCATTTAGCATACCCGCAACATTTGTATGTGTATGTCCAGCTATTATTGCATCTATACCATCCACCATGCTCAATTCCTCGATCTCATGACCATAAATGATACCGTTATCCTGTACAGCCCCAATATGCGAAAGTGCTATGATATAATCAGGCGAATATTTTGCGCGCACCTCCCGAACTAATTCCTTTGCAACAACGGCGGCATTATCAAACACCAAACCACCAGCACTGCTTAGTGCTGTATTAGGAACTGTGAACGCAGATTCAGTAGTAGTAAAGCCTATAAAAGCAACTTTATAACCTGCAAGCTCTAGTATTTTATATTTTTCAAAAATAGAGCCGCCATTAGTGCCACGTAAATTAGCAGATAAAAATTTTAAACCACCATCCTGCTCCCAGTGTTTAAAGTGCTCAATGCCCCAATCCAAATCATGGTTGCCGACAGCAGAGAGCTTAACGCCTATTGCGTTAAAAAATGGAGAAACCGTGCCCCCGTGAGAGATATTGGAAAGGAAGCCACCTTGATATAAATCACCAGCTGCAACAACTACTGAATTTTCTTGAGTTGCGCCTAAGGATTTTTTGCAATTATTCAAACCAGAAGCAAATTTTGCAAACCCTAGAGCGTTTTTTGATTCATCTGAGTATCCATGCAAATCGTTAAAGGAGAAGATAAAGATTTCCTTAGAATATACGCAAGCAGTATATGTTAACCAAAATACGCATAACAAGACAATTCTAAGTAGGAAATTTTGCCTATAACAACCACAGCGCATACAAGCTACCAAAACAAAACGCGCGCCAGCATATATGGATTAGTATAATACTTCAATATATAAATATTGATCCAGCATAGAAATATTTTAAAATTATATTGCATGACCTAAGTAGAAGCTTAGGTATGATATCTTATCGTTTTAAAGCATAATTTATGTACAGCGATGAAAGGCGGCGTGTTTCTTGCGTTCACTATCCAAGTGTCTTAGCTGCACACATAACGAACTATCGCATTGAGGCATAACGAGCATAGCTGCATATAACTTTTATAGAGTGGTGTAGATCCTTAAAATTAGAACATATATAAGTGTTGTATAAACCCTATACATGTTGTATACAGGCGCACACTAAAGTTCCTTAGCTTAATCGTTTTGGAATTTCGCATGCGTTCCTTTTTTGTTTGGTCTCCTTTTGTCTTTTCTTAAGGAGTATTAGTTCGCTTGATTGTGAGCAGGATCGCAGAGGCATAACCGAACTTTTTTATTTTTTTGAAATGTACAAAGCTGAATATACAATGCAGCAGCTTTTCGAGGCTGATGTGCACTATGGTCATAGGAAAAATCTGTGGAATCCAAAAATGGCCCCATACATATATGGTTCTAAAAATGGAATGCATATAATAGATATAAGAAAAACATTTGTAATGCTTGCAGATGCGCTGAGTGCCGTGAGGGATGTGGCGGCTAAAAATGGCAGGATATTATTTGTTGGAACGAAACCACAAGCTGCCGATATTATATCTGAAAATGCAAAAAGATGTGGTCAATATTACGTAAATCACAGGTGGTTAGGTGGCATGCTCACTAACTGGGATACCGTTTCTAAATCAGTTAAAACTTTGCAAAAATGTGAGGAGAAATTAGCTGAGGAAGAGTCAGAGCTTACAAAAAAAGAGCAGTTGAGGCTTGCAAGAAAAATTGAGAAACTGCAAAGTATTCTTGGTGGTATCAGATCTATGGGCGGAGTGCCTGACATGATATTCGTTATAGATACAAGTGAGCATAGGATAGCAATACAAGAGGCAAAAAAACTCGGCATTGCTGTGATTGCAATGGTTGATACTAATTCTGATTTTTCTGGTGTTGATTATATTATTCCAGCAAATGATGATGCAACAAGATCAATAAAATTTATATCTACGTTAATCTCCGATGCGATTATAGATGGTGTTGGATATGCGCTATCTGAGTCTGGTGTTGATATAGGTTCTTCGGCAGAACTTTCTGAGGTTGACAAATCATCTCCCAGGAAAGGTGATCTAATTAACAAAGAGTAAGTTTATTTGGTGATTTTATGACAATTGTTACGGCGTCTTTGGTGGCGCAGCTGCGCAGCAGGACTGGTTCTGGCATGATGGCTTGCAAATCTGCTTTGCTTGAATGTAATGGTGATATTGAAGAAGCTATTAGCGTATTAAGAAAAAAGGGCTTGGCTTCTGCGGCAAAAAAATCTGGTAGAGAGGCTGTTGAAGGGTTAGTTTCTTTGTTTGTGGGTGACACTGTAGGTGTTGCCGTTGAGGTAAATTCAGAGACTGATTTTGTGGCAAAAAATGCTCAATTTATAGAATTGGTAAATGGTCTGGCAAAAACTTATTATAATTTCGAAGGTAATGAGGATGGTTTTTTGAATGCAAAGTTTGTAAGCTCATCTTTTACAGTACAAGAAGAAATATTAAACGGAATCGCTATTATAGGCGAAAATATAAAGTTGGGTGCTATACATAGAATAACAGGCGATTATATTGCAAAGTATGTACACTCTGCTGTTGGACCAGATACTGGAAAAATAGGTGTATTACTAGCGTTCAACGTAGATGGCAAGTTCAGCAATAATGACTTGGAAGAGCTGGGCAAGAGCATAGCAATGCATATCGCTGCTGCAAAGCCACGGTTTGTTTCTATATCTGCCGTTGATCAGCAAATCTTAGAAAAAGAACGTGATGTTGCTAGGGAAAAAGCCAAATTATCTGGCAAACCAGAAGCAGTGATAGAGAAAATAGCAGAGGGCAGTATACGGAAATTTTACGAGGACGCTGTGCTTTTAGAGCAGAATTACGCCTTAGATGAAAAGATCAAAATTGCCTCTTTAATTGAGGAAACTGGGGCAAAATTGAAAATAAAGATAAGCCTGAAGGGATTTGTTCGTCTTGCCATAGGCGATCCTGATGGAAATATTGTGTCAATTATATAATGTATATGTCCTTGAGGTTTTCTAGGATACTTATAAAACTTTCTGGCGAAGCATTGATGGGTAATCAGAACTTCGGTCATGATAGGGATGTTATGCTTGGGATATGTCAAGATATTAAAGAGGCCTACGATTTGGGCTGCCAGGTATGTATTGTTGTTGGTGGAGGGAATATATTTAGGGGTTCCCTTGCATCCATTATGGGTATTGAAAAAACTACAGCTGATCATATGGGCATGCTTGCAACGTGCATTAATGCGCTCGCAATACAGAGTATGATAGAACAGATGGGTGTTCCCATCAGGATGCAATCCTCAATTCCTATGACGGCCATAGCAGAGCAGTATATTAGAAGAAGGGCTGTGAGGCATATGGAGAAGGGGAGAATAGTAATATTTTCTGCTGGCACTGGGCACCCATTTTTTACAACGGATACAGCAGCTTCGCTTAGGGCGGCAGAGACTGGCTGCAAGGCAATATTCAAGGCAACACAAGTAGATGGTGTGTATTCCAGCGACCCTAAAATGGATTCCATGGCGCAGAAGTATAGCTCTTTGTCGTATAAAGATGTTATGGATAATGATCTGAGGATCATGGATACGGCGGCTATATCGCTTGCCAAAGAAAATAAAATACCTATACTTGTCTTTAATATACGTAAAAGGGGTGAGATTGCTAGGGTGCTCACAGGTGGTGGTGAATTTTCTATTATTAGCTGATTTTTGGTATGGATTTTAGTATTGAGCAATTAACAACAGAGGCAAGGCATAAAATGGATGGCGCGATTTCTGTTTGTAAAAATTCTCTTTCTGGGTTGCGTGCTGGGAGGGCATCGCCTGCCTTTCTTGCGCCAATAAAAGTTGAAGCATATGGTGATATGCTTCCTATAGAGCGTGTTGCCAATATAACCGCTCCAGAACCCAGGATGCTTTTGGTCCAGGTTTGGGATAAAGCAATTGTCAAAAGTGTTGAAAAGGCAATTGCCAATGCGGGGCTTGGCATTGCTCCAGCCATCGATGGGCAAACTATACGCCTTGTCTTTCCACCGCAAAGTGAGGAGCGGCGTAAGGAGTTATGCCATAAAGCCGCTGAGTATGCCGAGCAGTTCAAGGTAAGTATAAGAAATGTAAGAAGGGATTCTATCTCAACAATCAAAAAGGCGGAAAAGGATAAGCTGATATCAGAGGATGAGATGTCTGTTTATAGTGAGAATATTCAGGAGATTACTGATGATTATATCTCACGCATAGAAAAGCTGCTCAAGCAAAAAATTGATGATATCATGACAGTATAGCATGCTTGTGGCCTTTTTTGCGTCACTTTTTGCTTTCATTTATAGTATAGCATAGGTAATAAAACTTGAGACACCTTCAAAAGATAAATGATTAGATTTCAATCGATTAATACAGGAATTTATCTCAACCTCTTATGCCTAAGCTATATGACCTTCTACGGCAATGGGTTGCCATGTATCTCTTAGTATTGTATCATTGCAAGTCATAGCATTAAAAGGTACATTGAGGTGCGCTGTGGTTGTAAATTAATGTTATGGGATTGTTGGTTAGATGAATCATTGTGCTGATGACATACTGTTTGCTCACTCGACATTTAGCGATTTTCAAGAACAATATTGGAGCAGGATTTTAGTGCTGTAGATGCTATAAACAAGGCATTATTTCCCATTAGTTACTAACCCACATTTTATTTAAAATATGCTTTTGCGTAAGGTGAGTATAGTAGTATGTTGCTATAGCATAGGCAATAAAACTTGAGACATTTTAAAA
>NZ_JAJBJB010000068.1 GCF_021811845.1 Candidatus Cyrtobacter zanobii
AAGTAAAATGCAAATATAATACATGTAACTTATTGTATTTTCCATGTTATAAGGTTATATATTGTTGCTCGTCTGAGTAGTTATGATATACTACTTCTCGATGATTGCTCTCAATATTACAACTTTTTGACTATTTGGCGTGGTTTATAATCATAACTCTATATTACCATACATATAATGCCTCACAGCGCTTAATCATGTATCTGGATATATAAAGATTATGATGACTCTACCGTAATAACATTAAGGTACTTCATTTATTATTGTATTTTTAGCAAAGAATATGGAAGGTGACAAAATAAGACAATATCAGAAGGCTATAGCTAGTCTGATACAAAATCTTGCACAGTTTTCTAGTACTCAAGGGATCATAGATACCAACAAGCTATTTGGTAAATTGTTAGTTATGGGTTTTGGTGCTGCGCATGGTGCTATAGGCTATAGTTGTTCTAAAAAACTCTTTGATCCTGATGCGAAAGTAAGCAAGACAGTACTCTGCTTGGTTGGCGACCATCACGCATTGATGCAGGCTATGTCTTGTATGGGGCTAGAGACTGTTGTTGGTATAGTTGCAAACAGTCAGTGGTTCGCCAAGAATTTTGAATCATATGTCGAGTGGTTTGTATCAAAAATATCCACCAAAGCAGAGCCATCCCTTGTAGCGCTGCTGAACGATGCATCTAAGACCCTCTATACTGCGTTCTGTACACAATATAGCATATGCTCAATGGAATTTTGGTTTTCATCAGTACTTACCACATCACCACTGCTCACATTATTTAGGTCGCTACTTAATAGGGACAGTGATGATAAAAAAAGTTTTGGTCTTATGGCGTTAGCATGCACAAAAGGCATTCTGCCAACTTTATACCATTCTGGCATGCTTATCTACGGACTATGTGAACTTCTTACTGGTACTGACAAAGGGTTATCAGCGCTTACGGCATTGAACTCCATGTTATATATTATGATGCATTGGCCAAAAGATGTGCAGAAACAGGCCATTGGTGATAACAGCGCAGGTAATACGAAACACAATAGTGCAACAACTGACACAGACCACTCACACCCTGAATTATTCACTGAAATAGACGGGCAAGATGTGAACTGTGGAGGTTAGAAATCTATAGATATATGAAAATCAGTGAAAGCTATTCTGGTGGCTGCAAATGCTTCATAGACGGAGCATGAGATAATCTATAATGCATAAATAGAGGCAATTTGGCATAACTCGATGTTATTCCTTTTGCCTCGTTTTATATCTATTTTGTCATATAGCCAGGCAATAAAACTTGAAACATTTTAAAAAGATAAATGAATCAGATTTCAATCGATTAATATATAGGATTTGTCTCAGCCTCTTATGCCTAAGCTATAGCTTAAACAGTTATTTTATATCCCAACTTTCAAGCCAGAGTTCAGAGGTTAAAAGTGCGGCAAATGGATGCATATGTTCTGTCATGCCATGAGCAACCTTATGGATAAAATCCTGCATTTTATTTCTGTCTACAAGATGATTTCTTGCAAAATACCCTTCTAGTAAGAGCTCTTTTATTCGTTTAATGTTCTGTTGAAGGCCGATTTGCAATACACCAGAAGTTTCTCCTTTAGATTTACGAAATGGCAAATCTGTTTTGAAGAACTCGCTCACTGCCTTTCTAAATGGTAAGCGGCTATTGCACTCATCATAAGAATCATATATTGGCATCTTAAGGCATAGCTCAACCATCGGCTGCGAATAATATGGGTAAAGAACTGGTACCCCAGTATCTTTATTATGGATTTTTGATTGGAATGGTCCGACAAAAATTGATAGTATATGCGCAAGCTTAGCAGGTGGGCAGCCCTTATAATTTCGCATGAACATTGGCATTAAAAGCTTTTTGTATACGCTTTTATCTATGCTGCCCTTAAACCATTCATGTGTTTTAAAATCATAATATTTAAGTGGGTCAAAGCCTTTTGTATAATATTGGTATAGCCCTGATAACGCATTTTTTAAGAAAAAGAATAAGCTTTTCCTGCTAAGGCGTGTGAGTTTTTTTGCATTACCTACAATCCCACTGAGTCCATTATCTAAAAAATAATCACCAAGTGCCTTCTCTTGCGTTCCTTCACAAAATATTTGATCGCCACCGTGGCCATCAAAAACTACTGTTTTTCCAGCTCTAATACCATAATCACCATCCCAAATACGATCTACAATATAAGTAAATGAAGGTCTATCTGCCCTCTGTGACGTTTTTTGGCCTATTTTTTTCCATGGCGTTCCATCACCAACTTTTGTAAGTTGCACGCCACAAAAATCAGTCACCCTTTTAGCATGATAATATTCGCTCGAAGATGCTACTTCATCAACCCCCCAAGTAAATGCGCTGATCTTATCCTTATTATCAGTCACATGGGCAAGGCTCATAAGCATTGAACTTGAATCTAGTCCGCCTGATAGCGAAACGGATATATCAAATTCATGGTCTGATAATGCTTGAACTGTTTTTAAAAATGTCGGCATTATTTCCTCATGAGAAAATGCTCCTGTAATTTCAAATGGATTCCAGATCTGTACAAAGCTTATTTTACCATGAGAGATTTTTAAGCCAAAACCATTTTCTACCTCAAAGATTTCTTGAAATGGCGTATGTGTAGAATTTAATAATTGATTAAGGTTAGAGAAAAATAGACTATAAAAATGCTCTACATTAAAAGTAGCATCATTGCCCATAGTATCCTTAATACACCAGAGGTCTGAGGAAATAAGGACGCAGGCTCTATGTCTTGCATAAAAGATAGATGTGTACCCCATAGGGTCTGGGAATGCAAATACATCGCCTGTTTTAGGGTCTTGTAAAATGACCACATACTGCCCCCAATAATTGCTACCTAGATATTTACCATCTGATTCTATGATTTTATTTATTACATCCTGGCTAAGGGACTTAACTTTTGCATTTGTCTTCTTTTCAAATAGAAATCCAAAAATACAGCCATTGCCCAGCTTAATGATGGAATGCATGTTTTTTGTATCATGCCTGTTTCCAGCAACGAGTTTTAGGTTACCAAGTTCTAAAACGGTTTCGTTGGATGCAATTCCACTTTTTGTATAAGATAATATATTATCAACTGGCTCAGGATGGCCAGAGTGTACTCCACCGCCAAATAATATCATATAAGTTAACCTATAAATTAATATATTCCAGAATGGTTGATGCGCAATATGTATGCCATCTTCTCTTTTAGCTCTTCGTTATCTGTTAGTACCTCATCGTTCACCTCAACCCATGCATGAGAATGGAATGGTATGCTTTGTACACCAATTATGAAATCACAATCATAGCCATGAGCAAAGTGCATCATTGTTAGCGCAGTTGCATACGGCAGGCAGAGCGTTTTACGCGGATAGAATGCACATGCCTGATCTAGCGCCCTACTCATCAGGCGCGAATGCTCTATTGAATGGTTGCCAGGTTGTGCTTTATAGGAAAATCTCTGTAATAACCGAACTACACCATCAACATTATGACGCTTAATAGCAGAATGGGCCTTATATAAATAATATAGCCCCTTCATAACTAACATTTTATTAAGTTGAACGCCGTGACTCTTAGGGAACCATTCCTGTACAGCAAGCCCAGTATGTTGTTTTGGAGTTGCAACCCTATTTTTTCGAATTTCACTAGATGCAATTTGTATTAGCCCCTCCTTTAAGAATGTATCAATGCATTCATTTAGCTTATCCGAGGCGATGATATCATCAGTTTCCCAAGAATCACTTTTTGTTGTAGAATGCACAACCCCTTTTGCAGAATATATCTTACCATTAAAATCAAATGCTGCGCTTAAAATAAAACGCATATACTTGCTAGCATCAGGATCCAAAGCGAGATACTTATTCGTATCGACTCTTAGTATTACTATGTGATCTCTGTAAAATGCTCCGTATACGTGCGGAGTCCACTCAAAAAAAAGCGTTGCCATATTAGTATGTTTTCTTAGTTATCGACTGTTGTTCTAAGGGTCGGCCTGCCATTATTACCCTCAGAATCCTCATCGGACCCGCCCATCACGAGCATATCAGCATTGCCAGGCCCTATTATTATTTCAGTTTTGTTATTCATAATTTTAAATACTATAAATTGAATTAACGCTTATTAATGTACAAATATTCTGATTTTTCAAATAATAAATTGAATTTGCAATAATATTTTTAAGATTAAGAACTGCTACTATACTGCAGTATGTGTTTTGGTTCCATATTTTCCCTCACCAGCCTTCTTGCCACTACCCATCACGAGTTGATCCGCAGAGCCGAGTTCAATTATTAATATTTCGTTTTTCATTCCTCATAAATTAAATATTTCACTTATGTTAGAATTTGCCAGTACAAGTTGTCCGTTTCTCGTTTTGTTTCTCTGTATCACTGAATGTGCCACCCATTACAAGCATATCAGCTGCGCCGAGTGTTATTATTTTTGTTTTCATATCGTTAATCGTAAAATAAATATGTAAACTATACATTTCATTATCAACCAGGATAGGTTGACTTTTCGTTATTTCCCCCCTCTGCTCCGCTAGAACCGCCACCCATCACAAGCATATCAGCTGCGCCGAGTTCTATTATCATTTCAATTTTGTTGTTCATAATTTTAAATACTATAAATTGAACTAATGTCTATTAATATACAAATATTCCAGCTTTTCAAGTGGTTAATGAGATTTTTAGTAATTGTTTTTGTCTGCGAGAAATAGATAAGATACCTTATCTCATGAGTATATTGTCTCATCAAAAGTAGCGCTTATAATAAAGCACATAATATAATTGCTAGTATAGTTGTCTAAGGCAAGGGGGCGGATTCGCAGTAACTCGCAGCACTAACTATCCTTATAAAATGCCTAATGTACATGTGGTGGGGCCAATTTAAAAAGGCAAGGCCCATACTTGTGATGTTGATTTAGCGTCTCACATCAGGTGTTCTGGGTTGAGGTATACTACCTTCATCATCTGGGCCTTCTCCACCCATTATAAGCACATCAGCATTGCCGAGGGCTATAATCTTTAGTGTATTAATCATATTTAAATTAAGTCTTGCTGGATATATAATCACCTTCGTATTTATCATCCCCACTACCCATCACAAGCATGTCAGCTGCGCCGAGTATTATTATTTTTGTTTTCATATCTTTAATCTACATAATATATTAATTATGTTTCGCCCAATCAAAATACATTTGGCATCATATCAGTCTCTAAAACCTGCGTATTGTTCACGCCCCTTCTTGCCATTACCCATTACGAGCATATCGGCATTGCCGAGTTCTATTATTTTTGTTTTCATACTCTGCACCCTCAAATACTACATTGATTTTATTGTCATAGAATAATGAATTAATTGCCCTCTTTCGGAGAATTTATCCAAATACCTTCACAGCCCATACACCCACCACCCATCACAAGTTGATCAGCATTGCCTAGTGCTATTATTGTTGTTTCTGTTTTCATATATTATATTAGACCTGCTGCGTAAGTATGAATTTTGTTAAAATATGTATAAAAGGTATGGAGACTTACTGATCAAAGAGGATCTCCATGTCCCTAAGATACACCAAGATACGCAGAAATCCCAAGACA
>NZ_JAJBJB010000069.1 GCF_021811845.1 Candidatus Cyrtobacter zanobii
CCATTTTTGACGCTTTTATTAGATCCACATGCTTTACATTTTATAGACATTGATACACACTGTATTACTTACCACTTCTAATACTACTGACATTACTTGATTATGTCTATAGTTGCTAGGCAATACCACTGTGAGCATATGTTACATAGCAGACTTTTTGTTTTTGATATAGAAACAATACCAGATATTATAGCAGCAAGGCGGCTATTATCCGATTATGAATCAGATGATATAGAGATAGAACAGAAGATTATTCAGTATCATTTAGATATTACTGGTGGGAAGAATGCTTTTTTGAGGCAGCCATTTCACCAAGTTGTGTGTATCAGTTTCCTGGAAGCAGAAATAAAATATGATGGTGAATATGAGTTTTACAAGATAAAACAGCTTCGGTCTGGTGGTAATATAAAATCCAACGAAGCGGATTTGATACGCGGGTTCTTTGATTATTTATCATCGCCAATCGCAAGGCTCGTAACATTCAACGGCAGAACATTCGATATACCAGTGTTAAAATATAGGGCTATGATTCATGGAGTGCAGGCAGCGTGGCTGCATAGGAGCGGTGATAAGTGGAATAGCTATAACAGTAGGTATAGTGCTAATTGGCATTGCGACCTTGTTGAAGTACTTTCCGATTTTGGCATATCTGCGCGGATTAAAATGAATGAAGTATGTGCTGCTTTAAATATACCTGGTAAATTAGATACAGATGGCTCAATGGTAAGGGATATGTATTACAGTGGAAGATTACAGGAGATCAGGGATTATTGTGAGCTTGATGTTCTCAGCACATATTTTGTGTATATAAGATATATGCACCATGTTGGCCTTTTAAAAGATTACCAACCACATGTTCAAGATATTGTGGATTTTTTAAATACAGAAGAGAGGGTTAATTTTCAGAATTTTTTAGAAGAAATGGGTAAACTTGGCTATGATACAGAAGCAAGCCATAAGAAATCATAAGCTCATTGAGAGGATGGCATTAGATGATAGAGAAAGACAGCGTCTTTCTGCTATGGTAATGGAGAACATCTTACCCTTAGTGAAAAAGTGTAATGCTACCAAAATTGCTGGCTATTACCCAATCAATGGTGAAGTCAATATATTGCCTCTACTAAAGCAATTACACGTGGAAGGATATGAGGTTTCATTACCGATTATTGATCAAAATAATGTATTAGCATTTCGGTTATGGGATACTGTGAGTGTAATAGAGGGGAAATATGGTATAATGGAGCCAGGCGGAATTTTTCGTATGGCAAGCCCAGATATTATACTCGTCCCACTTGTAGCATTTGATAAATTATGTAACAGGATAGGCTATGGTGCTGGGTATTACGATAAATTCTTCTCAAGCACAAAATGCAAAAAAATTGGTATTGGTTATTCATTTCAAGAAGCAACAAGTATCAGTACAGAAGCTCATGACAAAAAAATGGATTTTATAGTGACAGAGAAGGCTGTAATACTAGGTTAAATATCTGGGCTATTCGGCTGCGCGCATGTTGTCCAGCACGATTGGCATATTGCTGGCATCCTTATGTACAGGTGCTGATTCAGTTTTGCGCTGAGCCCCTGATAATTCATTAATTAAACGTATGATAAGCTTATCGTGCATTGCGGCTGCGGTCTCAAAGACATCATACCCTCTATGATTTTTTTTCTTTAAATCTGGCTTATATTCAAATATCAACTGGATTAGGTCTACTAACCCGTATCTTACTGCTATTATCAATGGTGTATTTCCATCAGCATCACTACAATCTATGTCTGCTCCCCTTGCTAGCGCATCCCTTAAGCAGCTCTGCATATTCATTATAGTACAGCTAATTAGTATTTTATTCATACTAAATTCATCTGGCATGGAATATACTGCAAAACCCTCTCTATCTCTGGATACGTAGTCAAATGGCCTCATAGAATGTATATCCAATGCGCTTAAATTACACCCGGCCTTAAGTAAAATTCTAAACGCATCGCGGTTTTCTGCTATGGCAGCCACATGTAGCGCGTTTCTAGCCGTGAATGTAATTTTGTTGATATCTGCGCCCCTTGAGATTATATATTGCATCGCTGATATTTTTCCTGCGGCCGTTGCATACATTAATGGTGTATTTCCATTAATATTATCCTGTGCATTTATATCTGCGCCCTTATCAAGCAGAGCCTTAATAGCTCCTATATCGCCTCTTGAAGCGGCAACAAATAATAATTGCGAATACTCATGCTGGTACGTATTAACCTGTATATGCTCATTCAATTCTCTTTTTGTTTCAAGCTTACTGTCCAATGGCTGCCCAATATTAGAAAAATTTTTCCTCTGGTTGATTATAACATTAACAATTCTGTTCTCTGATGATTCCTGCTCAATTTTACTTACAATATTAGCATCCGCCTCCTTTATATTTTCTTTTTGTTGGCTTACTTGTGATGCGCTCTGTTTTGGCGCAATATTTTCATTAATTTTTTGATCTACTTGTTGTTTGCTATGGCCTAATTTATTAGTATTTACTACTTTTTGCTTAGGTTGTTGCACTAATTTTTTGTCATTTGTTATCTTATTCTTCTGTTGGTTATTGCCTTTATTGGTATCAACAGGTTTTTGTATAGTCTTGTCTTGACTTACTGATTTGCCAATTATGCTGCTTTCTTTATCTACAGTGCTTTCTTTATTTGCAGTACTTTGTCCCTGAGCATCGCCTTGTTGCACCACTTTAACGGGTGTGTCTTGTTGAGTCTGAGTATTATTATTTAAATCAGGAATCTTCAAGTCTGGTATCTTAATATCATGCTCAGTTTGCCCTGAATTTGGTAAAGGTTTATTTTGTTGTGCCGCCTCTAATGTATCAGAAAAAAAATCATCTTGAGCATCATTGCTATGCTGAAATTCTGAATTGTCAAAATGCTTATCTATATTTTTCAAAAATTTATCATATTCCTCATCAGAAAGCGCAAAAGCACTAACTGGCAACCAGCATATAAACCAAAATAATAAAAAACCGTAATAAGTCATTATATGTTACCACCCCTTTCCTTTAATACCTCACTCAACGCCTCTTTGACAGCATCTTTAACAAGTGTAGATAACATAGTTTTTACCTCATCTGAAAAAAATTCAACATTAATATTCCTAAACTCTTTATTCTTCCTCTCATTAATTTCATATTCACGTTTTGTATCACCTTTATGAGAAACAAGCTTTTTGAGTTCCAAAACATCGAACCGCATACCAAAGAGCGAATCACATTTCTTAAAAAGTTCTTTAACATCGTTTACAGAATTACCCACTTTCCTAACTATATAAAATGAAGCACAACCTAGTCATAGATCAAATGATATCTTTTGTTCTGCATCATTTCAATTACGTATTACAAACTAAATGAGCTTAAGTTATAGAGGTGGAAAGCGGCAATACATATTGCCGCAGTAAAAACCACATTTGATGCTGGTTTTAATCGTAATAGCGGTATGATTGGTGCAAAAGACGCTTGTATATTAAGAAATTGCGCATTTTTATTTTGCGCTATAGTGCTCAGAGAGCGCTAAAATTACACTCATGAAACACTTATCATAAAAATGCAGAGCCTACTGTGATTGATCGACATCAAATCATTTTCTATAAGGGATACTGCAGTTATTTCAGTAGTATGAAGACAACCTCCTTTGTTGAAAAACGCGAAACAAAAGCAGGAGTGAGAGGAATCGAACCCCCAACCCCCGGTTTTGGAGACCGGTGCTCTGCCAATTGAGCTACACTCCTTTAAAGATCAGAGTTTGATACATCAATCGTCTAGTTTATTCAATACATAAAATAGTATGATTGCTAAGGGCTCAAACTTTTGCAACAAATAACCATGATGAACAATGCGTGTATACTAAACAATAGGCCACAAACAAATAATAAACCATTATGCTTGTAATTCAACTGAGTCATGCATCTCTTGCAATGCAGGATCATGACATTCATCATAGTTACAATAGTAATGTTTGATACTATCAATAATACCAATGGATACAGCGCCAGCTATGCTTGAGCACAATGCAGCCAAAGCTAAGAGAATGAGTGCTGGTGGATCGAAATTAATAGCGCCACCCTGCATAATACGAACACCGCCATCATTATACAACAGCCAGCAAATAATAGCACTAACGGGGTTTGTAATAACTGCACACCACGCCTTATTTTCTATAACGTCCTGCGCATCTTTAATAAATGCAAGTTGCTTATCCGTAAGTTGCTGGCATTTAACAACACGCTCGTTATTTAGCGTGTGCGCCACCTTATATTCAATTAATTTACCGATAGGATATATTAACCATGTATTTATGGTAATAAAAGCACTGCTCGTTTTTAGAATGCTAGCTAGGTCACCACCTTTTTCAAGGTAACCAAATAATACTGCTCCAGCGGCAAACGATATGCACGGCAGGGCCGATGCACTAAGCGCATCACGCAAACTACCTACGATACAGCATTTTTCCTCTATTAAATGATGTAGCTTATGGTAAGGCGATTTTATATCTTTCATATATAGGTTATGTTATAAACAGTCATAAATGCAGCATAGGCTGCACTAATATAACGTATTTACTATAAAGTATATTCTCACATTAGCTTAAATTGTGTAAGTACCAGACAAATATGGGAAAGTGAGCATAGGCTTAGGCAATTATAGTTTTAAATTTTCAATATATGGTTTTGTGTGTAAAGTTATTGGAAACGCAAAACATAGCTAAAGCAACATCAAATGAGCCCATAGAAAGTGACTTTATCAAAGTTAACTTAATTAAACTATTTACAAAGTTAACAATCCATTTATAGCGCCTTAGCTATACGGTGCAATTGTGCCAAAATTCTCAAAAAGACGAATCTTCTTTATTTTGTTCTTGTGGCGCCCTGTGGTGCGTCACGGGCATCTAGTGCTTTTTGTGAAAGGCGCAATGCTGCGCTGATCTTGTCCCTTTCTGAAGTTTGCACATCTTGCAGGGACTGATTGAAGCCATTAACTTTTTTACATGCATCAAAAAATGCCTTACTATGCGTTGATAACCCGTCATCATCTCGAGAATCAATAGCTTCGCGTAAATTTTGCATACATTCCTGTAGCTTGTCGCGACTATCTCCTAATATGTCATGCCCTATCTCTCCTAGTAATAACCTCAATGCACGAAGATATTCTTGGGCTGTGCTAAGTGTTTTAGCATCTAAGCCATCACCGCCACTACGTATGGCTCTCTCTAGCGCAATGCGTAATTCTTTAATGCCAAATCCCTTCATATCTTTTGTGGCTTCGCCTGTTTTCTCCATAGCATTAGTACAAACAAATACAATATCTCTAACCTTAAGTAGATTGCGCGAACTTGTATAGGCCATTAATATGTACAAATGATTTATGTTGGAACAAAATTATGTTTTAGATCTATATATGCATATATCAGCTCATTTGTAAGGCGATATATAGTATATAAACCTGCAGCCTATATACTAGACCTGCTGCGTAAGTCGTTTTTTGTTCCTGTGTTTTTTTGTCTTTTTTTTGGACGGGCTTTTGTCTTTTTCTGATGATGCTTATGCAGCAGAAAAACCATTTTTGAGATTAACGATGCCGGC
>NZ_JAJBJB010000070.1 GCF_021811845.1 Candidatus Cyrtobacter zanobii
GCATCGTTAATCTCAAAAATGGTTTTTCTGCTGCATAAGCATCATCAGAAAAAGACAAAAGCCCGTCCAAAAAAAAGACAAAAAAACACAGAAACAAAAAACGACTTACGCAGCAGGTCTATTATAGGTGTCATCCTGATATTATCTCTATATCAAACGAATTGTGCTATAGGAAAAAACTTATCCCCAAAACAACTAGTGATCATGGTATATATCCACCATTATCGTTTTTAGATGTGTATGGTGTTTGTCAAAGAGACTCTTCAGGAAGTTTGAGAAACAGTGATGAATCTGATGCAATTATTTCATGGATAGCAAGTGAGAAAGAAAAGATTGAATCATATTATAAGCGTAGCATTGACAATATAATTGCAGTGGTTACCCCTTTCAAAAAACATGCTGATAATATTCGTATGGGGCTTGAGCAAAAAGGTATTAAAGGGATAATAGTGGGAACAGTGCATAAACTTCAGGGTGCGGAATTTCCAATTGTTGTATTTGCACCGACTTATACAGTAGAGTATGTAAGATCTTCTCTTGAGCGCAAAGGACAGTATATGTTCTTTGATGTTTCACCCAGCATGATAAACGTTGCAGTTTCTCGCGCACAAAAATCATTTATTTATATTGGTGATCCAAGAATTCTCAATTATGGCAATGATAACGAAAACTTGCCTAGCCAAATTCTCTCAAAACATCTACGCAAAAATGCTAAAGAATTAGTGCACGATTCTCATTATAATAAGCTGGCTAAGGTATATACAGAGATCGAAAGAATAGCATCTTTAGAAGCTCATAGAGAGATATTAAAACAGGCATTTTGCGATGCACAGGATTGTGTTGTGATATCAAGTCCATTTATTGCAAAATCTGCAATAAAACAAGATGACATCGAAGCGCAAATTCGCGATACAGTGGGTCGTGGCGTAAGTGTGAAAATATTTTATGATTCTAAGCTTAATAGCGCTAGACGTTATGAGCTGAAAGATTCAATTCAGTTGCTAACTCAAGCTGGCGCTGAGGTTATTCATAAAGATAGGCTTCACAGTAAAGTTTTATACATAGACAACAAGATGATCATTGAGAGCTCATTCAATTGGCTATCTGCAACTAGAGATAGTTCATCAGATTACCAGCGCTATGAATCTTCTCTGTTATATAGAGGAGAGCTTGCGGCAAAAATGATTGCAGATGTAGAGAAAGAATTTCTATGAGCTTGTTTTAAAAGTTGAACTAATTTGCATTAGTTCTTGCTAACTATATGTCTGTATAATTCTCCCTTTTTTATGGCTGGGTATAACGATATGGTTTCTGATATTGAATCTTTAAGCGAGTTACCTTCTAACAATAACTTTTCAAGCAGCTTTATAGCGTCTTGAAAATCGTTTGTAGTTTGTATGATGGCAGAGATCACTATTACTATCTCTCCTTTGATTGCGCTCCTGTCACTCAATATATCTAATACCTGTGAAACTGTGCCACGTATGACTTCTTCAAAAATTTTTGTAAGTTCGCGAGCCACTGCTATCATAATTTGTGGATGCATAGATTGCAGTAGCTCTAGTGTTGAGATTAGCCTTTTGGGTGACTCAAAGATAACTGTTGTAATACCATAACTTAATATTTTTTCTAATTCTTGGCGAATTTGATTTTGCTTGGTTGGCAAAAAACCATAGAAGAAAAATTTGGAGGAATCGATGCCAGAAATTGAGAGCGCGGAGATTGCAGAGCAGGGGCCTGGTATTGTATGGACCTTAAAACCATGCTGTATGGCAGTGAGGATAATTTCATATCCAGGGTCAGATATTAATGGCGTTCCTGCATCAGATACTAATGCTAAATTCTTGCCTGATTTTAGCATATCTAATGCTCTGCTTATATATGAATCTGAACCATAACACGGGATCATGCTATTTTTTATATTATAGGCATTTAATATCTTGCTAGTTACGCGGCTATCTTCACATACTATAGCGCCAGCAGAGGTTAATATATCAATTGCCCTCAGCGTTATATCTCTAAGATTACCTATTGGTAAAGAAACAACGTACAATACACTCACCTAATGCCGCTTATAAAAACTGCATCTTTATTCAAAAGTTTTGTAAAAAGCAATTATTGTATTTATTGAGCAAGCCCTTCTTTCGATAACTTTGCCAATGTTTCATAGACCGTATAGTTTTCTAATACTCTTTTTACATAAAATCTAGTTTCTGCATATGTAATTTCTTCTATCCAATGAACCATTGAATGGATATCATGGTGTAATGGCCCATTATCCGTAATCCATCTGAGTGGGGCAGATTTGCCAGCATTATATGCACTAGCGATTAGAATTTTATCATTATCAAATAATTCTGATAATTCCTTGATATGCAAGCAACCAGCTTTCATATTATGTTCTTGTTTAAAAAGGTCGATATCTATTCCAAATTTAGCTGCAATACTAGGAAGTATTTGCATTATGCCTATAGCGCCGGCATTACTCTTGGCCTTTTGTACAAAACTGCTTTCTTCCCTGATAATTGCAAGGGACATATATTTTTGAAAATGATCGACATCATTGCATGGTTTATTCACAGGGTACCCAGCCTTAATTAGGCCGTAGCCATAATTTGTAAACTGTTTTGCTATAATTGTGAGTAGTGGGGCATAATTATTTTTTTTCTTACTTAAATCCCTAACAAGGGTTTTGATAGATTGTTTGAGTTCTTGTTTACTAGTGATCTTATCCATGAGTATCAAAGCCTTTTGTAGAAACCCTCGTTCTAGCAAAAGCTGTGCCATATTTATAATGTTAACCTGAAGATTTGAAAACGCTTTTTGCTCTGATTTTTCTTTGCTTGATAAATCAATTAAATTTTGTTTGAGGTAGAGTGCTATATCATCCTTCAGCTCTGCAGCAGATATTTGTCCATAGAAAAATGTTGGATATAAAGATGCATTTTGTTTAAAGAGCTGGTTAGCTTTCTCTTTGTTACCTAAAGCATCATACGATCTCGCAAGCCAGTATATAGCATGTGATTTATATGAAGAAAATTGAGATTTATTTAGCACATGATTAAAATGCAATATTGCCTTATTGTAATCCTTTAAATAGGCAAAATTTATAAAGCCAGATAGGAAGCCTTCATCCATGCGATCTGTATGGCTGATATGTTGTGAATTATCTAGAAAGCCTAGAGCTTCTTGTGGATTTTTCTTCATTAAGAGCCGTGCAGCTATTAGTTTGAGCTTTGCAAAGCGCTTTTTGTTATATAGTTTATCATTTGCAATCAAGTTTTTTAAAGTTGTAATCGCAAGCTCGTTTTTATGCGCTTTAAATAAGCAGCGGATGCGTGCATAGTTACTAATTTCCAGGATTTGTTTATTATCTAATTTGGTGAAATTAAAGTCAGATTTACAACTACATGCCTCAATTAAATTTTGATATATTGGGGATACTTTCTTGGATACATTTTTAATCAGTCTATTGGCAAGTTGGTATTTTTCAGCTCGCAGTAATAACAATATTTTCTCTTTGATTGCAGGTTGGCTAAATTTTTTGGCATAATTATTTGCTATATAATATTCAAAATCATCATCGTAAATCTTATGCTTCCATAATGTCTGAATTTTAGCATAATCAGGCGACTTGCTGGTTTTTAAAAGAATTAAGATATCTATCTTACTACCTGGGTGTGCATATAATTTTGCCCATTTTTTTAAAGAGTGTAGATCGAGTTTATGATTTATTTGAGATATAATCTCATTCTTTATAACATTAGAAATTTCCTTATTATGCGATAACGTTTGTATAATAGAATAATTTTTAAAATTTCCATTTCCATCAGCAAATGCCATCATGGTGCGATACTCTTTTGCCGAAATTAAATCCTTAGCAGGTTTGCGGCAGATGGGCGCCTGAGCAAGGCATAAGCATGGAATGAGTAACAAGACTCTAAGAAAAGCAAGCTGCACCTAAGCTAAAAAAACACTCCTAGAGAATAGGGTAGCACTTAAAATTAAAAGGGCAAATACAGCATTTGAATCAAATTTATTTCTGCAATTTATAGGGTCATCAACATCCAATGTCTCTACCTGCCAATAAAGATGGATAGCACCTAATACAATGAATAGGTAATATATATATGAAAATTCTAGTTGCATTCCTAAAACAACTAAGCAACATATGGTGATTGTATAGCAGCAACTAATAAACACTTTACCTTTCTTGCCGAGTTTAACAGCAATAGAGCCAATGCCTGCATTCACATCATACTTTTTATCCTGGTATGCATAAATAGAGTCAAACCCTATAGTCCAGAACACTGAGGCAATATAAATTGCAAGTAATTGGGTAGAGAATTCCTCATTAAATGTATAATATGAAATGATAACTCCCATATTATAAGTTACACCCAATATAATCTGTGGGAAGTTTGTGAAAGATTTTGCACTTGGGTAGATCAATATTAGAAGTGATGAATAGAGGCCCCACTCGATTGCGCCATTAGGGAGTTGAAAAAGCAGAAACATAGAAGGTATTGCAAGTACCATTGCGACCCCAAGAGCCTCTATAAGCGTCACCTCACCAGAGGCTATTGGCCTATTCATCGTTCTGTATACTTTTTGGTCAAGTTTATAGTCCGTCATATCATTTATAACGCAACCCAAGCTTCTAGCCAGAAATGCGCCGATTATGAATATGATTGAGAACAAGAATTTATGAGTAGAGTATATGAATACCACCCATAAAATAGGGGTAGCCATGAGCAAGATTGGGATAGGTGAGTGCAGTCTAAGTAACCTTGCAAATCGATTATTTTTGCAAAAAGAAATTGTGTATTCTAAGAGAGACATAATGGTCAATTATCACATACTTTTTCATCGCCTGGTAGTATATTTTGTCCGCGCCACGGGCTTTGGAAATCAAAATCCCTAAAATCTTGATTTAAATTTACATCTCGCTGCAGAACCTTATGTTCATCTTTAGAAAAAAAGACCTCTTTAAAACCCATTAAAGGGAAATCTTTTCTTAATGGATACCCCTCAAAGTTATAATCAGTTAAAATTCTTCTTAGGTCAGGGTGATTTGAAAATGTGATGCCATACATATCAAAGACTTCTCTCTCATACCAAGATGCTGCGTTATATAGAGAAGAGAGAGATTGGATTTCTTGATCTGCATTTACCTTCACAACAACGCGCAGCCTTAGATTTTTGGTAAGGCTTAAAAAATTATATATAACACTAAATCGTTTGTAATGGCCTGGATAATCCACGCCATGTATGCTGAGAAGCGATTCAAACTGTATATGTTCATTCTTCTTGAGTATAGATGCAGCGTGCACTACATGCTCGCATTCCACCTCTATCACGTTTTCGGTGAGAGCATTATGCATCGTCGTTGCTTTTATATTAACATCTTGAAAAATGCGCAATATCACATCCATGCTACTCATCATGACACAATTGGACCACTCTCCATGCTAGCAAATCCAAAATAAAAAGTCATTATAATAAAAGATCTGACATAAATTTGTTATAACGCTTCCTGTTATAACGCTTCCTTATATAACTCATAGCCCGTAATAACAAACTTTAATTCTGATTTATTATCTAC
>NZ_JAJBJB010000214.1 GCF_021811845.1 Candidatus Cyrtobacter zanobii
GAGTACTCCAGAGCCTCGAGCTTTTCAAGGTCAATATCTTTTCCTGCTAAGGCTTCTTCAAGATCTTCGTAAGCAGCTTTTTGTATTCATTGTGTATTCTGGAGTCTTTGGATTAATTCTAGTTCCTCTTGTTCCATTTTTGCAACCTGTTGTTCATGGAGAAGTCTCTTCTGGTTCTCCCTCAAAACTTTCTCTTCGAAATTCGATTTAGCAAAAGCCTTCTTGTTTGCTTCAGATTTCTTTTTCTTTTCCTCCGCTTCTCTTTCAGTATTTCTAACCATCTGCTTTATAGAAGTGTTATTTCAACTGCTCCTGCTGTTTGTACATTTCGATCATTTCCTCCTGATCCTTCCTCTCTTGTCTTAGCATTTCAGCTTCCTGTCTCCTTCTATTAGAAATATGGTTTTGAGTCTCTCCAATGCGTTTCTTAATTTCGCTTCGCATTTGTTCATTTTGTATAGCGCGCTTGCTCTCTTCCTGTTCGTTCCGTCTGACATGTTCCCTTTTCATTTTCTGTTTTTCGTTATTTCTCTTCTTCGTGTTGACAATATCCTTAGCTCGTTTCTTAGTCTCGTTGATCTTCTTGCGGGCCTTCTCCTCTTCTTGCTTCAGCAGCTTGATTCTGTTGACGAGGAGTCCGTGGTCTTCGTCGACCTTCTGACGGGCCTTGCGACTGGCTCGGAGTTTGGCGTAGAGCAGCTCGAAGTCGTCGTCTTCGTTGACCTCATCGAAGTTGATCTCGTATTCCTGGTTGTCCTGAGCTCCCCCGTGGGCGTCGTCTTGCTCCTGCCCGTCGTCTTCGTAGTTGTTGTAATAGCCTTCGTTGGCATCGTTGGCTTCGTCGATTCCTGGATCCATTTCTAACTGGTTGTTAAATAAATATTTTTAAATATCAATAAAATGAGTTTATTA
>NZ_JAJBJB010000215.1 GCF_021811845.1 Candidatus Cyrtobacter zanobii
GCAGATACTCTGGACACTATTGTTTACAATTTGAAGTTGGTCAATATCCTTTGCTTTTGTATACTTCCTGAACTTAATTTTTGAAGTAGGCCGTATTAAAACTTTACTTTCCTTTTTATTCCCAATCGCTGAATTTATAATAAGAAAAACTTCGAATGAATCTAAAGCAATAACTTACATATTATTGAGTCATTCTTGAGATCTTCCTTTTGCTAAAAATAGTTGAAGAGTCATACCTTTAAGCTTTTATTTATAAATCCCAGATTGCTGGTTACTATCAATTTTCCTCAATGAGCTGTTTCCTTGGTTCATTTTCGAAATATTTTGCTCTTCTAAAGTATTTTGAATAGACTCTCCAGAAATTCAAAAATTCGGATCTTTTCTTTTCGTGTTAATAGTCTCCTTGCTGAAAATCGTTAACGGAAAATTAGTAGATTCAGCGAAAAGATCCAGATCTTTTGTCTGTCCAAGTTTAAAGTTAAATGTTTCGATTTCTTCATAAGTCTTTTTGTTATTTCTTAATCATAGCTTTAGTTCTATACCGATTAAACTAAGCACAGTACCTATCATCAATGAGTTTCTCAAGGTATTCAGCTTTAAACGGTGCATTATTAGTATTCTTTTCCGCCAATAAGTTCTGTCTGGTTTCCTTCGGTTTATTATCGAACACATTCATGTTGAAGTTATCGATGATAGAGACACTATAGGGAATCTGAGGTTTCGCTGGTTGCTGCTTCTGGCTCGAACTCTTCGATACACTGCTGTCCTGGTTCAAATACTCTCTCGGCCTGATTTTGACGGAAACTCTATTTGCTTGTTTTGTCGTCGAAGAAGTCAGATTGTTGTATTCGTTGATACTTTGCGAATTAATAATGCTGCATCTTTTAACAGATGTATTATGAATTTTATTA
>NZ_JAJBJB010000216.1 GCF_021811845.1 Candidatus Cyrtobacter zanobii
ATAATAAACTTAATAAGAAATAAATATTCAGGCCAAATCCCAAAATGAAGAAGTTATCAAGCTATTTAATCCTAATCATCGGAAACTACCTGACCATTAACGAAGTAGTTAAGCTGGCGAGTTCCTGAAAGCGGATACGTCAGATCTTTGAGAATTACTACTCTTTCTACGAAAGAGAGTGCAAGGCTTTGTTTACTAGCAATCTTGAAATTTACCGAAACCTGCTACTATCTTCGAAAAGTTTAGATCATGAAGAAGCCAAAATTCAACCTTCCTTCCTGCTTAAAAGCAATTCGTCAAAACAATGGAAGAAGTTAATTATGGTTGGACTTGGCTTAAAATAGTCAGTGGAAATCACCGCAAAATTTAGAGCCACTGGGAATTGATGGAGACACGTTGAGCTTCATCGGAAATACGCTGCTAGAAGTGCTTAGGTCTCCCGACTTGAGTGTTCCTGCATTAATTAAAGAGGATAACTGCGTAGAATTCAATTCGTCTTACCAACAGTTTATATATGAATATTTGTTCAGACAACAAGAGCTCCAAAGTGGGTGAAAACCTAAAGTTGTTTTCACTTATCTGTCAGAAGACGAGGAGTACTACCGTGAAAGCTTGCAGATTTTAAACAGCCAAATCAATTGAATTTGCGACGAGATCCTCACAGAAGATGAAACAAATTGATTCTTCAAAATGAGATGGTATTGCTGGACTAATAATAAAAATGGGTAAGCTTAATCACTGATTCAGTAAAAATTATACAATATTTTGTTGAGATTCTGATCGTTTTATTAGGAAAGAATCAATTGAGAGAAGAACAAATAATAAAAAGTCTTCTAGTTTTAAACAAGAGGAGAAAAATTATTTAAATCAATGTAGGCTTGAACATAGACTAAGTGAAGATATGAC
>NZ_JAJBJB010000217.1 GCF_021811845.1 Candidatus Cyrtobacter zanobii
TGTTTGTACTTATAAGGATTTCGTTTGAGTTTGTCTTTATGGTCGACTTGATCGATTTGTTCGTTTTGAGTCTCAGTAAACCTGGCCTTCAAAAACTCATCAATTAGCCTGAGTTAGTAAGCTTGCCTTTGCCTGCAGCTTTGAGGCTGATTTTGTCTTGGTACTCGGCTGTTCGGTTTTTGTCGAGCGTGCCGTGCATCATGTCTTGAAGCATCTTGCGAACAATTTTAGACGTTTTGTTTGACAATTGGATACTTTTGTGCAGTCTGGACTTCTTTGTCTTGCAAAATGTGCGCACAATCGTACTGCTCACAACAATATCGAAGCCAGAACATGTCCAGCGGCACTCTGACAATAAACATTACGAAAATTTTAGTTCAGCGATGTTTCGTCATTATGAACGTAATTCTGGATGCAACTCCTCACCCAACTTACAGCATCAACACAACACAAATGTAGAATATAAGACTTTGTGTGTTCTTCAATCTCGTCGACTCGAGGACGAGCATCCGAGTTTCTCTGACCGACGTTGAGTCTCTGACCATTTTGTACATTGCGACAGATGTGTCTGGCTACATTTCGTACATGTTGGAGATGTTCGAGTTCATGATCACGTCGATCACATGCATTGTTATGATGTTGTTAGCGTCAAACTCGGTTCTTGCAGTGACTGCTCTTGATTGGCCGTAGTTCGAGTTGACAAAGTTTCTAAATCGTTCGTCTCTGGTTTGATTTGCCTCAGGCACATTCATTGTCTGTCAGTTTGGCGAGTCGTTTACAGCAGGCCCATAGAAAGCAGCTCTTGGCATTTTGCGATAGTTCATAAACCTGAACACGTTGGTGGCTATCGATTGGGTCTCAGACTCTTCGTTTATTTTGATCATAACTCTGGTATATTG
>NZ_JAJBJB010000071.1 GCF_021811845.1 Candidatus Cyrtobacter zanobii
TTATTAGAGAGAGATATCAGGTAGCTGTCCATCAACCATCCCTCTCAAGGCTTCGCCAAAGGGAAAAATTACGAGAATGTATATCGTATTTAGGGGAATTTATAACTAATGCTGATTGCATAGATATTTTATGCGAAAACATTAGAAATGCTTGTAGGGCAATAGGAGCAATTACTGGTACTATTGACATAGAGGAAATATTAGACGAGATTTTTAGTAACTTTTGTATAGGGAAATAAATTTATATCTATGAAAAAGAAGATTTTATGTATATGTGGCAGTCTTCGTGAGGGGTCTATAAACCAGAAATTAATTGATGAGGTATCTGTGCATTTGCAGGATGTGCTAGATTTAGTAGAACTCAAAATTGACAAAAACATACCAATGTTAGATCCAAGTTCTGTTACAACTATGGATTTAAGACAGATTTATAATATGAAAAAAAGTGTTATGGATGCAGATGGCGTTTTAATATCTACACCAGAATATAACGGATCAATACCTGGTGGATTTAAGAATATAATAGACTGGATATCATATAAATTACCAGATGAGAAAGAAGCAAGATCCTTTTATAAAAAAAAGGTAGCAATTATGAGTGCTAGTAGCGGTGTATTAAGAGGTGTAAGAGCTGTTATGCATATGCAAAATGTTATGATGCATTTAAAAGCAAGCATATGTCACGAGACATTATCAGTACAATTCACTGAAAATGCACCACTTCCATATGATATTATTTCTAAATTTGCATATACAATAAAAGATTTTTTTAATTCTACAGATTATGGAATATAGTGAAGCTATAGTCATTTAATTTGCGTATTGAAAGAAGAAAGATATAGAATCGTATAAAGTGTTTGTGGCGTCAAGCTAAGTGTCCAATTTGATTTTATATCGTAATATTGGGGTATTTGGTATGATTCTTGTCAATGAGGTCTAAAATATTAGACAAGAGAGGTGCCTAAGGTTGTAGCAGAGGCAGAATAGATTGAGAAATATGTGCGCAGATTTATGCCAGATTGCTCCTATTTATGCTTTAGAAATTATCTCAAGTTCTGTTGCCTCTGCTATACATGAAGAGATGCAGCCAGCATTGCCAGCCGCATCTCTTTAACGCTTTGCTTTTTTCTCTAACGCTGCATTGCCTCCTTTGATTTAGAATTATCTATAATCGATTGATATTTTCCCTTTGCTTGCTGCTCTAGGTTGATGTTAATTTTTGGATCGTCTGCCTTTATAAGGGCAGCATCTTGTATTGCATATTTTGAGAGATCAACTCCCTGTGATGCAACATTAAACCCATCTATAAATGTTGTTTGCTCATCTTTAGCAAAATAAGACTTCATATTATCAACCTGTTTCTTGCAGAACTGATAACCCCAAGAAGCTATATCCTTTGCACGCCCTGATGCTTCATAAGCAACGCTACCTGAAAATAGTGCTGCAAGTGTGATTCTTTTAGCACAATTATCACTATTACAGAAAGAATACGCAGTAGCTGCTGCTTTCACACCTAACCCAACAAGCGCCCCAGCACCATCTGCAACTTTATTAATCAAAGCTTCATTAGCATTACTTGCCACTTGAAAGTTTTTCCAAGAAGCATCTTTAATGTTATTTTCATACTCATCTTTGAGTTTCGAAGCGTGCGCCCTTGAATTTGTCACCTGGTTATTAAATGCATTGTCCTTAACAACATCTGAAATCAGCTTCGATATATCTTGGTGTTTTGCACTAGTTTTGGGTTGGGCGGCCATTTCTTCTATTGCTTTATTTATTTCTGCAACTTTCAATAGCGTACCAAAATCCTTCACCAATACCTCACCTTTGGAAATTTCATTACATAGCGTTGTAAATTTTTCTTTCTGATCCTTATCTGCAAGAGTTAAAGCTGCAGCTATATCCTTTGCAGAATGGTTACCCATGATTTGATTCATAGTCTCATGATCAAGATATGCACGTACATCTTTCCCTTGCTCCTTTTGTAAAACCATGCTGTATGCACTTTTCAAATCACTCAGCATTGATGTAAGGTCAGACTTTCCAAAACTTATTATAGGTGTATTATTTATTGCATTTTGAACATTAGCTCCCTGTATAGCGATAGATTGTATTATGTGATGCTTATTTTTTTCTATATAAACATCAGTTATTTCGCTTAATTTAAACACTGCGCCCCCGGCTTGCCCTTCCCCTAGGCCCTTATATGCACCGACTTTCTCCATTTTAGTTCTCAATGCATCACCATGAGATACATTTCCCATCCCATCACGATTAAATGAGCCTATAAGGAATAAATTGTGTAGATCAATTTTGTTCTCTTTATCTGATGAGAACTTCTCCTTAATAAACTCTGTAGTAATATTAGATGCAACAGAAGAAGCTTTTGCAGCAAGTGCAAATTCAGCTGTACCCTCAATAACACCATGCACGCTTTTAGAAACGAACAGGCCGATAGTGAATGAAGAAACAGTTGTGATAACTTTAGAGATAGCAGTGTATATAGCCAGTGCATAAACAGACGACATAAGGCCTGCAAGAAATCCCTTTTTATCGCTTTGGAAGCTCACATCGGCATTATTTTGAATTAACTCTCTAGCTATTTCTTGCTTGATTCCAGCCACTTTTCCACTGCTATTTAGCTCCATACACAGTGCTAGCGGCTGTATGTTAAGATTATTTGCAATATTAATTTTTCCACCGTGATTAATAATACCCTTTACTGCATGCAAGTTATTACTATTCACAGCAACTGCCAGTGCCGTATTCCCTGCCTTGTCTTGTGCATCTATATCTAATTTCTTATCAAGTATCAGATCTAAAATTGCATTATTTTTACTACTGGCGGCCAGCATTAACGGCGTATGGCCAACAATATTTTTTGCATTTAAATCTATTGGATGTGCCGATGCATCCTTTGCCACATTACATGCATCTTTTTCCATTGATTGATCTACGCTTGCAAGATAATGCATTATATTGTTCTGCCCAATTTGATCTTTATAATCAAAAACTCTATTCGGATTTGTTATCTCGCCTTCTAATGTTTTAATTATCGAATCATTTGCACCTCTGTACGCGGCAGCAAGGATACTTATATCATTTTTATCAATACCACACTGTTTTTTTACATAATCAAATACTTTAGTAGAACCACTTGCTGCTGCATAATGCACTGCTTGTAAATCTGGTCCTGTCAATTCTTTTAGAGATTTACCAGTCTTATTTTGTATCTCGTCTAATATCTTTAATATATTATCCTCTGCGGTTTTATCTGTAGCTAAGGCAGCTTCTTTATTCCATCTAATTAATGCATTTACGAGCGCAGCCTGATGCTCATTATCAAGCTTTTCTATGCGCGGTAGCACAATATCTTGAACCAATGCTAAATCCCCCTCAATTATTAATGATTCTAATAATGAATTATTTTCACCATCTTTTAAGAAGAGGCCACCTTTATCATTTTTCAATTGCTGTTCAAAAAGGTTAGCTTTATTTTCTGGCGTGACATAAGGAGAGAAATATATAGCGGTTGATATAGGAAGCCCGCCCATAGTAACCTCAGATATATTGCTTTTTTCATGCGCTGCAATTTCTGCAATTATGTTATGATAATTGGCGATTTTTTCCTCTAATTGTTTTTTTTCATTGTCATTTTTTGAGTTAATGTAATCCATTTGAATACTTAAGACAGCATCTTGCATTAACTCTATTGGATGCGCAGCCTTTTGTTCGCTTTCTAATTTTGCTCCAACATTAGGGTTAATATCAGGATTTTTTAGTAATGCTTGAACTAATTTAGCATCACCTCTCATACATAAATCACCCAGCATGTAAATCTCGACCTTTTCTTGCTTGCCATCTGCTTCTTTATTGAGCTTATTGATAGAGATATTAGGATTAATTTTATTACTGGATAGTAGGCCTGATAATACTTGGTCTCTAGAATCTGATTGAACCCCAACCAAATCAAATATTAATTGAGGCGTGGGTGGATTTTTTAACGTAAATTTCTCATTTTTGATCAGCTCTTCTGCAAGTTTTGTATTATTCTCGTACAAACAAAATTTCAATATATCTAGAGGTTGCTGCGTATATTGAATATCTAGACTTGTGTGTTTATCTTGTAATATCTGTGTAGAAATATCAGGATTATCTTTTAGCGCAATAATCACTAGGCTTTTGTAATCGTTCTCAGCCTGTATTGCTTGATATTGATCTGGATAATTTTTAATAAAACCCAAGAGAGAATCGTGATCTTTTCTTATAATAGATTCTTGAATGAGGCCTTTAAAAATATCAGTCCCAATTGCGCTTTTAGATAATAGCTCTGTTAAAAACCCCCTATTACCACTATTATAAGCCAGTTTATACAGGTTTGCATCTTGCTCTTTATTGTTTTTAATAATAAAATCAGCTAATTCTCCGTTATTCACGCCTTTGAGCTGGTGCACTGCCAGATATTCAAGAGGCGTGATACCACTTTTATTTTTCTCATTCAATAAATCAGTCTTACCAAGCTTCTGGATTTCTTTTAGTAGCTCATAATCATTATTCATAACAGCAAGGTGCATTATATTGTTGCCCTGTTTATCACTTTTACCACCATCATCTATAAAATCCCCCAGCATTGATCTACATATTTCCTTACCGCCGCTTTTGTAGAATTGCATATAATTCTGCAAAATCTGATCTTTAGTAATTAAGCCTTTAGTTATGGCTGTATTAACCAACACTTGCTCATCGTGCGCAACAGCAGAATTCAGAAGCTTTTGCATGAATTTAGAGTTTGGGCCTAAGTTGCTTGAGAGAATATTAAACCTAGCTATCAGGTCCTCACCCTTTAATTGGAAAAGAGGCCCAAATTCGTTGATATTAGCATCTAACTTTGCATCTATGCCCTGTATCTTAGCAAATTTGTCTAATGATTGTATGTCTGTAGTTGCAATTAATTTTAAGAATGCGGCCGGAGCTCTACTATCCCCCATATAAAAATTACCAAGAGCTGCTTCTCCAAAAGATTGGAATGCATCAGTATAATCCAAATTCAACAGATCTTGGAAAAGAATAGTTAAATCTTTCTCCTCTTTAACACCATTGATTAAATCTTCTATAACTGTTTTATCAAACGCCACTGCATTTTCTTTATAAGAAAGATGCGATACTATTGCTAGCTTATCTTCTATTATTACCTTAGGATCAGCTAGCAATTTACTCCAGTAATCAGATGAAATCACATTATTATCATGGTCATAGCTCATGATATAATAGACCTGCTGCGTAAGTCGTTTTTTGTTCCTGTGTTTTTTTGTCTTTTTTTTGGACGGGCTTTTGTCTTTTTCTGATGATGCTTATGCAGCAGAAAAACCATTTTTGAGATTAACGATGCCG
>NZ_JAJBJB010000072.1 GCF_021811845.1 Candidatus Cyrtobacter zanobii
TGTATTTTGCTGGAAATACCAGGTGATACAGTAATACGGTTACATTATGACTTTTGTATATGTATATGCTCATCCGTATATATTACGCAGCAAGCTGCGGGGAATACAACCCTAAAAGAGATTTAAAACAGATGAGTAGTCTATATCTTAAACACTAAAGATTAGGGATATGCAATTTCAGCCAACTGACCAGAGCGCTCTTAGATAATGAACCAACTTTAAGATCGACCTTTTTGCCATCTTTGAATAAAATGAGCGTAGGTACACTTCTTATACCCATTACAGAGGCTGATTCTGGACTATCATCTATATTAACTTTAATAATCTGCAATTTATCACCAAATTCTCCATGAATCTCCTCAATTATTGGTAGAAGCCGTCTACATGGGCCACACCATTCAGCCCAAAAATCCACTAATACATATCCAGAAGAGGTGCTCACCTTCGAATTGAAATTAGAATCATTTACAATCCCCACCATATTTCCAAAGTATAAAAAAACACCTTAGATCGTATGCAAAATGCGCTGATATGTCAAGGAAATAGAGTACTTGAAGTATATAAATAATTAGTAAAATCAAACAATTACCTCATATTGCTACATTATGTGACACTAAATTTTTAGATTATTTCTTATTAGTTTTTGAATAGAATTTTGATTAATAGAAATTTTCTTATGGTATCACACATAGCATCGTGTATAAATGAAGTAACACTCGGGCCTACACTGGCTTATTTAATGCGTCTATGCATGGTAAAGAGCCCTTTTCTATCCATTCTAAAAATGCACCACCTGCCGTTGACGTGTGCGAAAATGCTGTCTTAAGCGATGAAAGTGCCGCGAGTGTATCACCACCACCTACTACGCTGTACACACCAATTAATGATAAAAACCTTGCTATAAAATGCGTACCACCTCTAAATTCTGGCTCTTCAAATTTTCCCATAGGGCCATTCCACACTACAGCACCTTTTATAGCGTTACATATCTGCATACAACTCAGTGGCCCTATATCCATGATACAGTCATTATCTTGTATTGAGTGCAACTCTTTTCTGCTTATAGCGCCATTATTTCGGCATATAAAGTCTACAGGAAGTAAAATTCTCTCCTTATATCTAGCAAGCATCTGACGCGCCACCTCCAGCGATTCTTGCTCATATAATGATGCACCTATACTAAAACCACCAGCTTTCAAGAATGTATTTGCCATAGCGCCGCCAATTGCTACAAGCCTGACCTTATTAAATAAATTTTCTAAAACTCCTATTTTAGAGCTAACTTTGCTACCACCGATTATCGCTAGAATCTCTTTATTAGTATTTGCAAAAATCTTCTCCAATGCAGCAAGCTCATTAAAACAATCAATACCAACATAAGAGTCCACATAGTTTGTAATAGCATGCAATGAGGCATGCGCCCTATGCGAGGATGAAAAAGCCTCGTTCACATATACATCCGCACCATTGGCAAGCGCCATTGCAAGGTTATGATCATTTCTTTCTTCCTCAGGGAAAAATCTAATGTTTTCTAGCAGAACTAATCCATCTTTATTATCAATCTCATTAATGGAATTTATAAACGCTATTTCCCTTCCATAATATTCACTAATCTGCGGCACGATATTTGCTAAAGATAATTCTTTGACGTATTTACCATTTGGCCTACCAAAATGCGATATAACTAAAACCCTCTTGCAGTTTTGCAGCAACAAATCGATAGAGCCTTTGGCAGAGTCAAGCCGACTATAATCTAAAATATGACCAGTACCGTCTAGCGGCACATTAAAATCTACCCTAATAACGGCATTGCTATTTGGTGCAAAAACCCTCTGCGTAATACATTTTATCATCTTTGCTTAATTTATTATCTGTGCAGCTCTCTTAAAATTTAATAAATGCTCAGAATTTTTAGCATCTTCTTGCTTTCCAAACCAGACCAAATCCCCTGAATGCATAACCGCTATGAAATCTGAGAGCTTATTCACATAAGGCATGTCATGCGTTGCAGTTACAATAGTCATTGAAAACTTTATATGTAAATCACTTATACAATCTGCAATTAGTTTAGCAGTAACGGGGTCAAGACCAGCAGTTGGCTCATCCAAGAATAGAATATCTGGCTCTGAAATAATTGCCCTTGCTATTGAAACTCTTCTTTGCATTCCACCAGATATTTCTGATGGAAAAAGGTTAGCTACAGATTTATCAAGCCCCACCATCTCAAGCTTTGCGCATGCTGCACCAAAAGCAGTTTTATGATCAATACCACCCCTCTCTATAAGAGAAAATGCAACATTTTTCCATATGGGCATGCTATCAAATAAAGCATTTGCCTGGAACGCCACACCAATTCTACTTAAAAGCGATTTGCGTTTTGATATATGCAAATCTGCAACCTCATGCCCACATAAAATAACACTAGACCCACTATCAGGCAACATCAAACCCAATATACATTTTATTAATACAGACTTGCCACTACCAGAACCGCCTATCACAACAAGTGAGCTACCAGCAGGTACGTTCAAACTAACATGATTTATAATTTTTCTATTACAGATAGTCTTAGATAACCTAGATACCAAAATAGCCATAACATAACTTCTCAACTGCTATAAATACAAGCGATACCATACAACAATACATATTCCAAGAAAAAGCTACTATTATAAGGGATACATATGATGTATCCAGCATGCTTCAATATTCTCAATATAACTACTCCTCAATATCACTGGACATTCACTCCTCCCCGGCCCCCTTATTATCTGTACCCTCTGCACCACCTGCCCATCACAAGCCAATCAACCCTCTCCAGTTCTGTTATTTCTCGAAACTTCAAAATATTTTCCATATAATTGCTGCTCACTAATTAATCAAAATACATATAATACTTATGTCTTGATGATACATGCGCCCCATGTCATACCTGCGCCTATCGCAGCAAGAAGTAGGTTACAATTTTTGATATCATTCCTTCTTGAATAAAGAGCAAGCGGTATAGAAGCGGCTGAAGTATTTGCATGCTCTGCAACAGTTGATATCACTTTATGCATAGGAACACTTAAAATATGCCGCACTGAGTCCGTGATTCTCTGGTTAGCCTGATGCGGAACAATCAGATCTATATCATCTATACTAAGACCTGATAACGAAATTACTTCCAGCATAGAGCTCGTAAGCTTATCTACTGCATTTTTAAAAACTGCAGGCCCATTCATACAAAGTTTTCCATTTAGGTCGCCGTGTGATACACCACCACTCGCCTTTAAAATATCTATCAGCGTTGGATCTGAGTATATTTTTGAACAGAGTAGCCCGCCACGCTCAGACCTACTCAGTATCACAGCCCCAGCACCATCCCCAAAAAGAACAGCTGTACTCCTATCCTGCCAGTCTATAATCTTGGACATTGCATCAGCCCCAATAACTGCAATATTATTATATTTGCCAGAGCTCATCATGCTGAAACCAAGTTCCATAGCATAAAGAAACCCCGCACAAGCAGCCTGCATGTCAAATACAAAACATTTAACCGACGCACCAACTTTCTTCTGTACAATGCCAGCTGTAGACGGCATGATCAGATCTGGCGTACTAGTTGCAACGATTATGCCATCCAACTCATTTGGACTAATGCTTGCATTACTGAGAGCCCCCTCTAATGCAGAAGCAGCCATATCAGATGTTGTTTGACCTTCACATAATATATGTCTTTTTTTTATCCCAGTTCTAGAAAGTATCCATTCATTACTTGTATCTAAGAAGGAAGCTAGGTCATCATTGGTCACAGCCTTCTCTGGCAGATACCCACCAATGCCCGAGATTACAGCACTCATTTATCAAAACCAAAAATTTTAGCCGATGTGTGTTTTATCCTATCTAGCATATCAAGACCAATTCCACGAGATTCTAAAATTTCCAGCTCTTTAATTATATGTGAATTCACGTTATCCATAGCAAGGTTACGCGCAACTTTAATAGCATTCAGGAACCCAGAGACATTAGCTCCACCATGGCTTTTTACCACAATCCCGTTAATACCTATAAGCATTGCACCATTATTATGGTTAGGATCTAGCTGTATTAAATGCTCTCGCAATTGCTTTCTAAGCAGAAAGGCCGCTAGTTTTGTCAGCAATGTACTCTTTAGTGTATCTTTTAGCATATCCAGAATCAGTCTTGCTGTGCCTTCAATTGCTTTTAGTACAAGGTTCCCTGAAAAGCCATCAGTAACAACTACATCAGCCTTGCCAAGCGCGATATCGTTACCTTCAATAAAACCGATGAAATTTAGCCCTGATGATTTTAATATATCAAATGCCTCACTCTCCACAGAGCGCCCCTTACCCTTCTCTTCACCGACGTTCAATATCCCTATTCGTGGCCATTCTGTACCAAGAGCAACCTTTGCAAACGAAGCCCCCATCACAGCAGATTGAAACATGGAATGCGCATTGGACTCTATATTTGCTCCCATATCTAAGAAAACACATCTTCCTTGTTTATTAGGAAAGATCCCAGCAATTACGGGCCTTTTGATATGTTTTAGCGTACCAAGAATCTGACGCGACATCATAAAAAGCACGCCAGTATTTCCAGCAGAAATACATGCATCAGCATGGCCATCCCTCACAGACTCAATAGTTCTTCTCATGCTTGAATCCGCCAAGTTCCTCAATGCGTGTACAGGACTATCCGTATCTAAAACGACACTAGTTGTATGAACAACCTCACATGAAGATATATCAACACCGTATTTGACAAGAAGGGCAGCCAACACGCCCCCGTCACCAAACACACGGAACTTGATATCTTTATACAGTTTCTGCGCAGCACAGACTGCCTCAATAACGCAATCGGGCGCCAAAACACCACCCATAGCGTCCACACCAATAGAAACGCTGTAAATCATCAAAAATCAGCTCCTACAAACCAAAACGGAATAAGCTTAAGCCTCACTTTTCTCAGTTTCTTCAGTGGATGCCTTGAGCACAAACTTACCATTATACATCCCATCATCACGAGAAACGTGGTGCGGCAACCTATATTTACCAGTTTCCTTATCAAGAACCACATTTACAGGACTAATTGAATCATGAGCTCTTCTCATATTTCTCCTTGATTTAGTGGTACGCTTCTTAGGTACTGCCATATAACTTCAAAACACTAATAAGAGCAGAACTTATATTATATCAGCACGTGAAAAGCTATATAATTTTAATTAAACTTTAGATAGCATTTACTCCAAGAGATCTGCTAAAGTTTACAACTGGCTTACACACAAAACCTTATAAGCTATAGTATAGCTTGGGCACAAGAGGCCGAGACAAATTC
>NZ_JAJBJB010000073.1 GCF_021811845.1 Candidatus Cyrtobacter zanobii
GTATCATCTATAGCATAGGCAATAAAACTTGAGACATTTTCAAAAGATAAATGAATTAGATTCAATCGATTAATACAAGGATTTGTCTCAACCTCTTATGCCTAGGCTATACATGATGTGCACTATTTCTAAGCGTGTTACGAGCAATAGCTTAGAGCAGCATGCAATCATGGCACAAATATAGAGGTAGTGTATATTTATCAGCTTATTTTGCTTGAGATCATATACTATTTTTCCATATCTTTTAAATCCAATATGTTTGTATGTGCATGTAATACTTTGCTTTCTATTTTTACATCTGTTATGAAGTCTGCATGGAATGGGCAATAAAAGCTGCTTCTGCCAGTATTAATAAGTAATAAATCACCAGCGCCAAAGTTTTGTATATCCTCTACTGTCCCAATAATATCATTATCGAGCAAAACGCTACACCCCATTAGCTGAGAATAGTAAAATTCATCAGTGGTATTAAGTTGATGGGCTGCTTGTGTATATAACTTAATACCCTTGAGTTCTGCCATCTCCTCCCTGGAAGTTATGCCCTCTATTTTACAAATTGAAAATTGATCCTTCTGGAACAAAAACTCTATCCTAAATGATTTGCCAGTCTCTGAATATAGGACTTCTGGTATGGGTGCAGGGGGGGTAGCAAAGTTTAGTAGCCTAGCAAGGCCCCTTACCCCAAACGGGGAGTGTATCTTGGCAATTAGTATAGAATCACTCATTATCTTGATTTAGAAGATATATTCTTACCAGTCACGGAGATTATAATCGCGCCTACAATAAGAGAGATGAGCGAGCCTAAAAAAATACCAAGCTTTATTTCATTCAAATACACAGTATTATTAGCAAATGCGAGCAACGCTATAAATAGGCTCATAGTGAAGCCTATACCACAAACCACAGATGTGCCATAAAATTGAGCATATGTACTATGCTCTGGCAGTGTGGCTTTACCCATTTTGATTAACATATAGCATGCAGCAAAAACACCAACCTGTTTACCAACAAATAAACCAAGGCCAGTACCTAACACTATTGGATGTAATAAATCTTCTAATGCAAAATTGCTAAATGATACACCGCTATTTACGAACGCAAACAGTGGTAGTATCACATAATAATTCAATGGTCCAAGCCCACTTTCAAGCTCTGCCATGACTGGAACTTTTTTCGATCTTATTGGTATAAACATTCCAAGCACGGCGCCTGCGACAGTTGCGTGTATCCCAGATTGCAGGAAAAAAGCCCACATAAAACCCCCCACTATAAGATATAAAAATTTTGAGGAGATTTCATTAATGTTTAAATAAAAGAGTGCGGCAATACATACAGAAACGTAGCATAAGTACTCCATGTGAATAGATTCACTATAGAAGATTGCTATGATCAGTACAGAAACGAGATCATCAATTATTGCAAGGGCAGTTAAAAATACTCTAAGTGATGTAGGTAGGCCCCTCCCAAAGATGCCCATCACCCCCACTGCAAATGCTATATCGGTAGCAGCTGGTGTGGCCCATGCTTGAAGAGCTATGTCATTATGCATATTAAACACACAATATGTTAGCACAGGAACGATTATTCCACCCAGTGCTCCAATAACAGGTAACGCTCTTTGTGCTGGTAATGAAAGATGCCCCTCAACCACTTCTCTTTTTACTTCCATACCAACGATTAAGAAAAAGAATGCCATTAGTAGCTCATTTATCCAATGAGCCATTGACATTCCGATAGAATAATCTGCAAATATTAATCTGAAATCAGAAGAGATATAGTGATGGTATAGCTCTGCATATTTAGAATTTGCTGTGAATATACCAAGCGCCGCTGCTATAAAAAGTAGCCAGCCATTTTCTATAGCAGAATGTATTAAGATACCAAAATTCTTAACTCTGATAGATATCATTTACTTCACGAATAGAAAGGCCTGCACACGGTATACATACTAATCCACAAAACACAACACTACAATGCAAGTTATAAATAACACTTCTACATATATGAAAAGCCAAAAAAGTGCATTAAACCCATAAGTCCCCTAATAAATATGTAAGCTTGCTTATAGTTAAAACATATTTTTTAATAATTCTGGTGGTAGGCCTATTTTTGTAATTTTTTCTGCAAAAGCATTATCAGATTTCTTTTTAGCATCTTGAAGGGCGGCGACGATTAAGTCTTCTAGTACTTCAATTTTTTCTGCCGTAAAAGAGTCTTTATCTATTTTTATGCTTTTGATAAGCCCCTTTGCATCCATAATAACCCTAACAGCACCAGCGCCAGCCTCACCAACTACTTCTGTATCATTTAATTCTTCTTGTATTTGCTTAACTTTTTCCTGTACATTTTGCGCCTGTTGCAGCATCTCCTCAAGCATATTGGCAATGAAAAATATTAAATATCATTAATTTTGATATCAGTAATTTTCGATCCAGTAAAGCTATTTAAAATCTTTTGCACAAGAGCACTTTTCTCTATTTCACTTTTTTTTTTATTTTTTCTTCGTGTAAGATTTCGTGAACACTTTTTGCTAATTTATTATGCGTAGAAACTTCTACACTAATGCCTGCAAGCTGTGTTAGCACATTATGCAAAGACTCTATAATTGTGGGTGTTACCTCATTTTGATTATATGATATAACAAGCTTAGAGCTACTAAAGTCTATTATATAAATATTGTGATAGAAGGTATTATAGAGTTGCAATTCTTTATTAGTGTATAATAACTCTAATATGCCGCTCACATTATTTATAGATAAATTTATATTACTGACTGATTTTTTCTCAATTGTATTATTTTGTGTTTTTTGTTCTATGGTTGCTGTTTCAGGTTTCTCATTTTGCTCATTGATATGCTGTTTTAGCATGCTTTGTGGTGTTACTTTTTCATTTAAATAACATAATTTTACTATAAGCATTTCCAATGCTTGGAGCTGTGATGGAGAATACCTCATATCCTCAAAGCCCTTCATCAAAACCTGCCAACTTCTTAAAATAAATGTAAAATCAATGCTTCTAAGAGCTTCAGAATTTGCAAGTATAATTTCTTCAAAGTCATAATTTTCCCTATCTAACAAAAATTGAGAAGCAGAGTGCACAAAATTTGTAAGTAGTGAAAGTGCTGTAATGGGCGGCATTCCACCATGGCAACAAGATTCCACTTTTTCTATTGCGGCCTTTACATCACCTTTACTGATCGAATAAAAAATTTCCCAAATTAATTCCAAATCATGGAAGTATAGCATACTTGATACAGCACCTGTGGTGACATTAGTATTTCCCAGTATTATTGCCTGATCCAAGATAGAGAGTGCATCTCTTGCAGAGCCTTGCGCTGACCTTGCTATAATTTTTAATGCAAGGTCATCTGCATGGCATCCTTCCATTGTTATAATGTGCCTGCAATATTGCTGCAAAACATCAACAGGTACAAAACCTAAAAATAACTTAAAACACCGCGATAATATAGTTTTGGGAATTTTATTATACTCAGTAGTTGCAAAAATAAATTTAATATGAACGGGTGGCTCTTCTATAATCTTCAGCAATGCATTAAATGCGCTAGTAGAGAGCATATGCACCTCATCTATTATATAGACCTTATATTTCGAATCTATTGGTCTATATATGGAGTTGTCTATGATAACTCTAACATCAGTTACACTCGTGTTACTAGCTGCATCAATTTCTATCACGTCTTGATTTCTTGATTCTGCAATAGAAACACAGCTCCTACATGTATTACACGGCTCGCTATCTATGCGATTTAAACAATTAATGGATTTGGCAAGTATTCTTGCCATTGTGGTCTTACCAACTCCACGAGTTCCTGTAAACAATATAGAATGGTGGACTCTATTCGTCCTTATTGCATTCGTTAAAACCTCAACTATAGGGTCTTGCCCTATTATATCAGCAAAGAGTGCTGGTCTATATTTTCTTGCAATTGGTACATAAGGTTTAATATTCTGATCTTCAAATAACTGCATAAAACTTATGTATATATTTTAACTTTTCTTCAAATAAAATGTTGTGTGATGATAACCAGTGAGGTACTTATTGCAAGGTTACATTTTAATTTAAAATTTTTGGATAATACATTTGACAGAAATATATTAGATTGGTTGCGGCTTATTAGGTCTCCTAGAGTTGGTCCGAGGATGTTTTTTAACTTACTTTCTATATTTGGTAGTCCCAAAAATGCTCTCGGAGAGCTTGCAAACCTTGCAAAGGCTGCTGGCGGTTCTAATAAGCCATGCTCTATTGCTGATGCCGAAAAGGAAATTATTGAGTGCCAAAAATTTGGTGCTCAAATGGTTATTTCTTCAATGCCCAGTTATTCAAAATTACTAAAAGAGACACCTGATTTTCCGCCACTTTTAACTGTTAAAGGTAATATAGAGCTCTTCAATAAAAGGAGTATTGCTATAGTCGGCTCAAGAAATGCATCAATATCAGGAACACTTATTGCACAGAAATTTAGTGATGAGATCTCTAGAGGGGGGTATGTGATCGTCTCCGGAATGGCAAGGGGTATAGATACAGCAGCACATAAAGCAGCATCTGAAACAATAGGTGTGATAGCGGGCGGGATAGATAATATATATCCTAAAGAAAACAAGTTATTATACGAAAAAATGTATGCGACTGGTCTCATCATTAGTGAGTATAAGATTGGAAGCGCCCCATTACCAAATAATTTTCCAAGAAGAAATAGAATTATATCTGGGGTTTCTATTGCAACAATAGTGATAGAGGCCTCACTCAAGTCTGGCGCTATGATTACAGCAAGTAGTGCTGCAGATCAGGGTAGGGACGTGTTTGCTGTACCAAGCTCTCCTGGTGCGTTAAATACTGGTACGAATTTACTGATCAAGAAAGGGGCAATACTAGCTGAAAGTGGTGATGATGTTCTTGCTGAGCTCAATACAAGGTGTCAGAAGGATTTATTTAGTAGTGATGTTTTTAGTGAATTCAAAATGAATACTAAATCTATACCTGGTGATTATGAACTAGCTTCTGTTAGGAAGAAGCTTTTACCAAAGCTATCATATTCGCCTGTCTCCGCATCCCAAATAGCAAGTGTGCTAGGGGAGGATATATCAGTAATTAATTATGTACTGCTTGAACTTGAGCTGGCGGGCAAGATAGAGAGATTGTATAATGGCAATGTCATTTTATCTCGTTCTTTTGAAGGGAAATGAGGTTGGCTATAGCTTAGGCATAAGAGGTTGAGACAAATCCTATGTATTAATCGATTGAAATCTAATTTATTTATCTTTTGAAAATATCCCAGGTTTTATTGCCTATGCTATAC
>NZ_JAJBJB010000074.1 GCF_021811845.1 Candidatus Cyrtobacter zanobii
GCATCGTTAATCTCAAAAATGGTTTTTCTGCTGCATAAGCATCATCAGAAAAAGACAAAAGCCCGTCCAAAAAAAAGACAAAAAAACACAGGAACAAAAAACGACTTACGCAGCAGGTCTAATATACTTATCAGTGCGAGTCGGTGGTTAAATAGCCAGAATTTCCGCCCTAGCGAGTCTTGCGGCCACACAGATAAGGTGGTTATCTCTTTGGTTAGCTATACGACGCTATCTAATATATGTTACATTTCGCGGCTGCGAGTTTTGCAGATGGTATTCTATATGGCGAGCATGATACGTAATCAAGGCCGATGCTGTTAAAAAAACCTATTGATTGATAATCGCCTCCATGCTCACCGCATACTCCGATCTTTATATCGGGGTTAGCGGCCCTCATGTCCAGCACTGCATTGCTTATAAGTTTCCCAACGCCTTCCTGATCAATCGATACAAATGGATCGCAACCTAAAATATTAGATTCTTGATAAGTATTTATAAATTTATAAGAATCATCTCTTGATATACCAAATACTGTTTGTGTTAAGTCGTTTGTGCCAAAACTGCAAAAATCAACGCGTTCTGCGATCTTGGAGGCTATAATAGCGGCTCGTGGCGTCTCTATCATCACGCCAAACTTATACTCTACCCCACGAAACTCGCGCGCTATTCTGGAAACCATCTCCTTTATGAAGGTGAGCTCTTCAATGCAAGAGATCAGTGGAATCATAATTTCAATATTGGGTGTTACATGAAAATTCTGCATAACACGGCGTGCAGCCTCAAATATTGCAGTAATCTGCATCTTATATATATCTGGATGTGTAACTGCAATCCTGCAGCCTCTATGGCCGAGCATAGGGTTATATTCACTCAAACGCCCCATCACATCATTCAGCTCTGCTACAGTTTCACCAGACCTTTTAGAAAATTCCTCTAATTCTTTGGTATTCTTGGGTAAAAATTCATGCAAAGGTGGGTCGAGTAACCTGATAGAAATTGGTTGTCTTTCCAGTAATTTATAAATCAGTATAAAGTCATTCATTTGAAAATCCATTGCTTCTTGCATTGCAACAGATCTGGTTTCAGAGGTGCACAATATTATTTTTCTAATAGCAAAGAGCCTATTTTTTTCCAAGAACATGTGCTCAGTTCTACACAGCCCAATACCGCTAGCACCAAAGGTTATTGAGGTCTTTATATCTTGCTCTGTTTCTGCATTAGCCCTTACTTGTATACTTTTTGTTTTATCTATTAATGCAAAAAGTTTCCAAAAATAATCTGATAATTGTGTTTGTTTAAGTTCTACAGGTCCTTTGAAGATTTTACCACTTGTACCATCTATGGCAATTTGGTCACCTTCTATAAATTCTACACCAGAAAGTTTTAATGTATTTTTTGATATCAAAGCCCTCTCTATTCCGCAGACACACGGTTTACCCATACCGCGCGCCACTACTGCGGCATGGGAAGTCATCCCGCCTTTTATAGTCAATATACCATCTGATAGACTGAACCCGCCGATGTCTTCGGGACTCGTTTCTTCCCTACACAGTATAACTGGTCCTTTTAAAAATAGTTTCTCTGCGGCTTCTGTAGAAAATGCAATAGCCCCACATGCCGCGCCTGGGGATGCGGGCAGGCCGAAAGACACCTCTTGTACATCGTGGTCTATTTCTTTATGCAAAAAGTTATTCACATGGTCATTAGTAATGCGTAGTAAGGTATCTTGCGCTGTAATGAGCCCCTCATCTAGCATCTCCAAGGCTATTCTTACGGCGGCTTTTGGTGACCTTTTGCCATTCCTGGATTGTAAAATCCACAATTTACCATTCTCTACTGTGAACTCTATATCTTGCATATCTCTATAATGCCGTTCCAACAATTTCGATATTGAGTGAAATTGTTGGAATAGTGCTGGCATCACTAATTCCATTGAAGGCCCGCCAACGCCAGATATAGGTAGTGGGGTATGTGTACCTGAGACTATGTCCTCCCCTTGTGCATTTTGCATAAATTCACCATAGAGCTCATTTGTTCCATCTGAAGGATTCCTTGTAAAGGCAACGCCTGTGCCACTTTGATCATTCATGTTGCCAAAAACCATAAGCTGTATAGTGACAGCTGTGCCGCCATTGTGTGGTATTTTATGTATATCGCGATACGTAACAGCGCGCTTACCATTCCATGAACGAAATACGGATTCTATTGCATTCAAAAGGAGTTGTTTGGGGTTTTCGTTTATGCTATGTCCAAGTGTTTTTTCAACAATATCTCTTAGTAGTGATACAGCGCGTTTAACGCCCTGAATATTGCTACAGTTAAAGGACGAAATTGCATTTATTACACTTGGTGCTATCCCTAGGACTACTGCACCATATATGTGAAGAAATCTTCTATAACTATCGTAGGCAAAAAATTCATTACTGGTCCTTTTAGCAAGGCCAATGACAGAATGATCGTTTAAACCAAGATTTAATACGGTATCCATCATACCTGGCATAGACACCTCAGCACCAGATCGTACAGAAACAATCATGGGTGCTTCTGCATCACCAAACTTCAGCTTTGTTTTTTCCTCAAGTGCTGAAATTGCGCGTTGAATCTCATCAACTAACTGATCTGATAAAACATGACCATTTTGATAATACTCGGTACAAGCCACTGTGGTGATTGTAAAGCCATCAGGAACTGGGATACCAAGCCGGCTCATCTCAACAAGCGCTGCGCCCTTATTGCCCAAAAGACTCCCGCAGGGTTTGAGATCCTGATCGTCAAAATGGTATATAAACTTCATTACAGCTCGCTAAAAACCCTCATCCTCTTGTGCGCTTTCTTTGCTCGTTGGGGCAACCAACCCAGTACCAGAGCTTCTAATCTTATCTTCTATTTTTCCCGCCACAGATGGGTTTTCTTTTAGGTATTTTTTTACATTTTCTTTCCCTTGTCCGATCTTTTGTCCATCATAGGAATACCAAGAGCCAGATTTTTCTATTATATCAAGAGAAACTGCAATATCCACAACTTCGCCTAATCTTGAGACGCCTTCCCCATACATAATGTCAAATTCAGCAACCCTAAATGGTGGGGCTATCTTGTTTTTGACGACTTTTGCTCTAGTCTGATTGCCTACTATTGTCTCCTTTTCTTTGATACTACTTATTTTCCTTATATCTATCCTAACTGAAGCATAGAACTTGAGGGCGTTACCTCCTGTAGTAGTTTCTGGGTTTCCAAACATCACGCCTATCTTCATTCTTATTTGGTTAATGAATATTAGGATTGTGTTAGTTTTTGATATATTGGATGTCAATTTTCGAAGAGCCTGGCTCATGAGCCTTGCCTGCAGGCCCATGTGACTATCGCCCATCTCACCTTCAATTTCTGCCTTTGGGGTAAGTGCTGCGACGCTATCTACTACTATAACACTGAATGCCCCAGATCTTACCAATGTATCCGCTATCTCTAGCCCTTGCTCACCATTATCAGGTTGTGAGAGTATTAATCTATTTATATCAACACCTAATTTTTTTGCATAAGACGGATCCAAGGCGTGCTCTGCGTCAATAAATGCACAGGAGCCTCCTAACTTTTGTGCTTCTGCTATTGCTTGCAGTGCTATGGTGGTTTTACCAGAGCTTTCTGGACCATATATCTCTATAATTCTACCTTTGGGCAGCCCGCCGCCTAAAGCAATGTCAAGCCCAAGAGAACCAGTAGAAATTGTCTCTATTTCAAGTTTCTGCGCAGAGCCGAGCCACATAATAGAGCCCTTACCATACACCTTTTCCACTTGACTCAGGGCGGCCTCTATAGCCCTTTGCTTATCTTGATCTAACACAGTGCAACCTATAACCAATAAACTCCATCATCCAAGGTTCACACACTCGTAGTTGATAGAAACTTGCTTGGATAGACACGCTGCGGATTATAAGCCTTAATTTCTATTAATCCATATTTTTATTGAGTATTATTTTCTTGCCTTATATTTTGTAAACAAAATGGGCTTAAGCTATTCAAAGTGGATTGCGTGCTAATAAAGCCAGCTTGGTATTTGGCTAATCTGGCAATTAGTTAGCCAGATTTAAACAAAGAGCACAGATTCATATGGATTATACTGAACAAACTAAGTCTTGATCTTTACCCATAGCAGGCAGTATCACAGATTTTTACATATAACAATAGCTGAAATCACACTGTGGGATCTCTATTATAACACCTAATTTCAGCTAATAATGCAAATCTTATACGTTCTTAGAGGTGCATTATTGACTATTTGAGCGGCTGCTAGTAGTATTCTAGTACTGTTTGTTATTGTCAGTTACGAGGTTGGCTTCTAAGGTGTCTGTGAGGTTTAATAATGTGGATTTCTCTTTGGAGGTTTTAAAGAGAAAGGTGAGAATGGAGGGTATATTTAGGATCTATAAGATAAAGCGGTACTTCGAGACATCTTCTGAGAAAAAGATGAGGAAGAAGAGGGAATCTGTAATGAGAGCAAAAAAGAAGAAGCAAGTGCAGGATTAGCATTTTTGTGGTTGCGCTTTTGTTTTTCTAGTCGCGGGTGTGATTGCGGCGTGTTGCGCTCCTTTTTGTGTATTATTTATCTTTAAGTATGGGTGATTCTAATATATTTCTTAAGATAATAAATGGACAAGTGCCAGCCTCCATAGTGTATAGTGATGAATATCTGCTTGCTTTTCATGATATAAGCCCTGCTGCTCCCATTCACGTGCTTGTGGTACCTAAACTACCATATAAGTCTTTTAGTGATTTTATGGAAAAGGCTGAGAGTGATGTTTGTCTTAACTTTTTCCGCTCTGTACAAAATGTGATCAATCAACTAAAAATTGCTCAAGATGGATATAGACTTATCACGAATTGTGGGCGTCATGGTGGGCAGACTGTTGATCATTTTCATATTCATATACTGGCGGGCGAGCCAGTAGGGCCGTTGACGTTCAAGGATAAAGCGCATGTGGCGTAAGATATAAAAATCGATCTGGAAATTTTTGTGCTGCGCTAGTTGAGGCCTGATGAAGTGGGTGGCTGTATTATGATATGTTATATACTTAGGTATTGCCGCCGTTATCTGTAAGGCCTAAAAAGATTTAGCAAGTGCTAAGAAGTACTGGGTATTGCCTAGCAACTATAGACATAATCAAGTAATGTCAGTAGTATTAGAAGTGGTAAGTAATACAGTGTGTATCAATGTCTATAAAATGTAAAGCATGTGGATCTAATAAAAGCGTCAAAAATGG
>NZ_JAJBJB010000075.1 GCF_021811845.1 Candidatus Cyrtobacter zanobii
ATATGATTCTATACTGCGTATAAGTAGCTCAGGATTTTTTCTTATAACATCCTCAACTATATCGCGCACCTGCTCTTCTGATAATGTTTGATTACTAAGGGCAGCAGCATCTGAAGCTTGATTTGCTTCATTCATATGTGTACTCCTAGTATAATTTACTGCTACGAAAACCAACAACCCAACCAATACGGCATAAACAACGATCTTTAAGAGATTCATTCAACAACATCGAAGCAAAAACAACACCGGACACTTCATCATAAATTTTAGATAAATGCAAACACTTAATATTGACTACCAATAGCAATTATGGCACATCAACCACACTATTAACCCTTAATTTGAATTTCAGTATCCATTTAAGTCTTTTACAAATTTAATACAGAATCTTATACTGGGCCAAGAGCCACCAGCTATAACGATTAAATGTAGACTTCAAAGCACAATAATGTTATTTCAGTCATCGATATGTGTCTTTTACCCGTGAACAAATGCGTGAATGGTTTACTCCAAAGGTTATAAAAGAGTTTTTTATTATAGCATTTGTTGTTGTGGTAATTAGATCGTTTATTTTTGAACCATATAGAATACCTACTGGTTCTATGATCCCAAACCTAATGGTAGGCGATTTCTTATTTGTTTCAAAATATGCATATGGATATAACAGATTTTCATTACCGTTTGATATACCGCTCATTAATGGAACATATTTCTACCAACAACCAAAATACGGCGATATAATCGTTTTTAAAAAAGAGCCTGGTGGTGCAGCATTTGTTAAAAGGCTTGTGGGGCTACCTGGTGATGAGATACGCGTTATAGATGGGAAACTATATTTAAATGGAGAAGGTATCCAGAGAAATTATATTGGTAGCTGCGAGAAAAATAATATCAAGAATATAGATGATTCGTTGTTTTGCGAAGTATTTCTGGAAAAATTTGCAAGCAAATCTTATAAAACGATCGCGTCATCTATGGACACATCTGTCTTTCCTAATACAACAATAACATACAAAGTGCCTGAGGGCCACATATTCTTTATGGGTGATAATAGGGATCATTCTGCTGATAGTAGATTTATTCATGACATGGGATTTATTCCTGCTAGTAATATAATAGGCAGGGTTGAGATAGTATTTTTTAATTTTAAAGATGCGATGCACCTAGATTTTACTAGAACTTTGACAAGGATTAAATGAAAATAAACTATAACTTCAAAGATGCCAGTTTATTAAAACAGGCACTAACTCATCCCAGTCATAAATCTTGTAATAAAAGCCCATCTTACGAAAGGCTAGAATTTCTTGGTGATAAGATTTTAGGCGCTATAATCGCTAAGTACGTATACATGAAATTTCAACACTCCGCAGAGGGACATTTATCGCTTATGCATTCCAATTTAGTTAGCTCTGAAGCGATCAATAAAGTTGCAACTAAGATTTCTATTGGGGAATTTATTGTAATGGATAAGGGGGAAGAGAGTTCTGGAGGCAGGAAAAATGTCAATAACATAGAGAATGCTATGGAAGCCTTAATTGGCGCAATATTCTTAGATGGCGGCTTTCATGAAAGCGAAAAATTTGTCCTAGATTTATGGGAAGGTACGTTCTCACATGATGATATGATGAATAAAAATCCTAAATCTTTACTACAAGAAATTGTGCAAAAATGTGGGAAATCCATCCCTACATATGAAGTCATAAAGAAATACGGCCCCTCTCATGAATCTGTTTTTGAGGTTTGCGTAACAGTACATAATATTGGGAGCGCAAATGCAGATGGCCACTCCATCAAGGAAGCAGAATGTAATGCTGCTTTCAAGCTAATTGAAAAATTTAATCTAAAATAAGATGCAAACACGTTTAATCACTGCCGCCCTGGTTGGCTTACCTAATGCTGGAAAGTCCACATTAATAAATAGGATAGTTGGACAAAAAATCTCCATAAGCTCCCCAAAGAGCCAGACAACAAGATTCAATATAATAGGTATCAAGAATATTGGCGAATGCCAAATAATATTTACAGATACACCAGGCTTCAAAAACTCTAGAAATGCACTAGAAAAGCAAATGAAAAATTTTGCACTTGATGCAATTGAAAGCTCAGAGGTGACATGCGTAGTTATTGATTCCTGTAAATTATGCAAATATGGCATAGATAAAAATCACTTACCACATGGAATTGATGGCTCGATATTCTTGCTGAACAAAATAGATAGAATAAAGGATAAGAGATTACTCCTTCCACATATGAAAACCATAGGGGAGATTTATAATCCACTTGATATATTTCTTATTTCTGCAACTAAATCCACTGGAATAGAGGGATTTTTATCGAGACTTTGCGAATTATCTAACGCTGAACCATGGGCCTTTGAAAATGATGAAGTAACAGATATCAGCCAAAAAGAGCTAGCCCAAGAAATCACGAGGGAGAAGCTATTGTATAGAATCCAAGACGAAATACCATATCTTGTTAAAATCACTACAGAACGCTGGGAGGAAAAAGGGGAAGATTTATACATACATCAAACGATTTTTGTAAATAAAAGCTCGCATAAGGCAATAGTCATTGGCTCAGGAGCAGAAAACATCAAGAGAATAGGACAAGATTCTAGAATAGAGATCTCTAAACTCTTAGGCAAAAAGGTTAGACTGTTTCTTCATGTGATGATAGATGAAATAGTGTTATAACCTTAAATTATAAACTCAAGCCGATTGAAGCATAATATAACAATTTTACTTAGCTTGTGTTTCATTCATTTCGTCTCATAATGGCCTCAAAGCTTCGTTGTCTGTGCTATAAGATCTGCTAGCAACCCCAGTATAGCACATTAGCAACAGAATTCATAAATAGATTAGATTTATTTGGCGTTCAAGAATGCAGCACTCACTTGAATGCCTATAAAAAAACGTCATCTAACCTATGCACGTTATATAGCATGGGCAATAAAACTTGAGACATTTTTAAAAAATAAATGAATTAGATTTCAATCGATTAATATATAGGATTTGTCTCAACCTCTCATGCCTAAGCTATAGCGGCTAGTAGTGAATAATGTTGTGATTTTATGCAAATTATGGCATAAACCTCGTTTCCGTTTTTTATATCATAATCTCACGCATGAAAGAATCCTCTGGAGCACAAGCATCGCCTTCGCAACATATGAAAAAACTTACGTGGAACTCTGAATTTAAGAAGGCGGATAACGGCGCTACAGTAACATATAGCCTACCACCAACGAAAAGCTATCTTGGCATATACTCACCGGACGGAGGACTTGGCACGTTCCCACCACTACCCCCAGGGGGAAAAGCTATAAGTGATCCGTATCACGGCGGTAGTTATATGGAATACCGTGAGGACGATACTGCCATGGCCCATCAATGCATTATACAAGGTTCGAAACTATTAAAAAAAAGCCAAAATCCTTATGCTTTTAAGGATGCACAATACACTTTCCTTTGTCGCGCAGGGACACCTAAATGCAAGATTATTGTCAGCACTGGCAACCAGAAATCAGAGTATATCATTTCGTGGTGTTATGAACAACGCAAAGAGTGCGTTAAGCCTAGTGGTGAGTATGCTCGGACAGTGAGATATATTAAGACAGAGATAAGTGAATCATATACATTTACCATTCATTGGCTGCTTGGACCCCCGCTCCAATTTTTTATGTGGCTTACACCTAGATTATGTAAGAGTTTTATAGGTTGGTGGTATAAGCCTTTGAGCCTCATAAAGGCTGCATACGAACTGTTTGGTAGCGCGGATAGTACAAATAACGAACTGAATCGTAATAGTACACCGTTTACCTATGATGCTTCAAAACCTGATTGGCTTGGTCGCGAGCTTCAAAAACTGGATATAAACCCAGGCAATGTATGTCACGATACTCTAAAACATCTGCAAAGCACAGAAGAAAATAACGCCCCAGAATGTATTGAAGATAGTTCAGACCCAGACAATACTCCAGCCCCAAATTATGTTTCATCACTATATGCAGGATCTGTAACAGATGCTCCAGCTGTGTGCGATACAATGAAATGTGCACTACTATAAAACACAGTTACTAGACCTCATAAACGATACAGATAGCAGTTAGATTGAAGAATGCAACGCTCACTTGAATGCCTATAAAAACGTCATCTAACCTATGCACGTTATAGCGGCTAGTAGTGAGTAATGTTGTGATTTTATACAAATTATGGCATAAACCTCGTTTCTGTTTTTTATATTATAATCTCACACATGAAGTCAAAACCCCCCTATAATAGAGCGAGATCCATCACCTACTCTTCAACCTACAGTACGTGAGTTGGAGCGTGAAATCACCTCAACTTCAGTAAAATATGCACTGCTAGAAGCGTCCCAAGGCATATATTTTGGCATATGCCTCCAGGCCTGACACTAAAACTATAAAAGCGTACAACCGCGCCATAGCGCATCAACTCGTGCTAAATACTTTGAAACTGCTACAAGAGCAAGGCCATAATGTGCCCAAGCAGTCCAGTATCCATACTTTCGATGCTGATGGTACTGCTAAATGCGCACTCATTATCAACAATCGTAACAAGGTATCAACATATAACTTCTCTTGGCACTCGAGACTGCCTAATCCTAGCGCAGAATCTGATTATACAGATATTAAACCACATATAGCTGAATCACATACAGTTACTTTTTCTTCGCCGTTTAGACTCTGTGTCAAATTTCTTAACTGGATTAATCGAGACTTCTGCACCTGGTTGATAGATTTGTTGTGTAGGCCTAATAAGAAGCTCGAAGATACGGCGAGTGACATACATGGTAATTGGTTTAGTAATCAAGGGTCTCATGTATATTTAGATATGAAGGCTGTAGGTCGCATATTTGTAAGGGATTGTGCCAAAGAGTTTGGTATAGAAGGCCCTGGTAATGCTCTGCTTTTTCGTCACAACCCGAAAGCAGAGTTCAAATCTGAGTCACCGAATCCAGGCCCACTCCTAGATCAAACTCTGCCAGACGATAATTCGGACTCTTTGCCCCCTTCGGGTGGTGAGTTGGATGCAGGCGATTCAGCCCATTGGTCGTGCAGTATTATATAAATTTAATTTATTGCGCCTTTCCACACTCTGCCCATCTTTAAGAAGTATAGCTTAGGCATAAGAGGTTGAGACAAATCCTATAATTTATTTATCATTTTAAAATGTCTCAAGTTTTATTGCATATAGCTAAAGCGTCATAAAAATAGTAC
>NZ_JAJBJB010000218.1 GCF_021811845.1 Candidatus Cyrtobacter zanobii
ATCTGTTACAGATAGAATTTACATTATGGAGGAGTTATCTAAAAATACATCAAGTACTAAGACGAAGGAACTGGATCTTCATGCGGTTTATGATGTACCTCTTAAAGTTTCTGTTGTGCTTGGTAAAACCGAGATGAGATTGAACCAAATCTTAAAACTTACAAAAGGCTCTCTTATTGAGCTTGATAAGAAAGTTGGAGAACCTGTGGATCTTTACGTAAGCGATAGGTTAATTGCAAGAGGCGAGATAGTCTTAGTGGATGATAAGATAGGCATCACGCTCATGGAGCTAGTAAAAGCGGACGGGGTGTAAAATTTTTTATGTGCAAGTTAACCTGTATATATTGCACATAAGTTGCTCCTATATCACTGCTAGCCCGTATAAAGTTATCTTCAACTAGTTTGCAGATAACTTTATACATAACATTGCACTTTATAAAAATCGTACCACTAAAGTGCGTTATGTAATGGATGGAAACTCCGCCTGCCACGTATCTTGCTTATATTGATATTTCATTTTGGATAAACGGACATTCTGCAATATTACTTATATTACAATCTATTGACCCCGTTCCTGGTTTGCAATGCCTCAAGTAAATCAACTATAGCCAGAATAAAATGGACCTTAGGAATCAATAGATTTATACCACTCCATTTATGCTTTAGAACCTATTTCTACAAAACTAATTATTTCTGTAATTTGCTTTTTTGGAAACGAGAACACTACTGGCAAACCTAACATTAAAGACGCTAATCGACAGCACTGCTATAGCTTAGGCAATAAGTATGAGGCGGTTTGTAAGACATATAGCCAATTTGGCATTCAAAATTGCCTCTCTTTATTTTTCAATCTCATTTACCTCTGCTATATCTAAAACATACAGC
>NZ_JAJBJB010000076.1 GCF_021811845.1 Candidatus Cyrtobacter zanobii
TACTAATATATAGCATGGGCAATAAAACTTGAGACATTTTTAAAAAATAAATGAATTAGATTTCAATCGATTAATATATAGGATTTGTCTCAACCTCTCATGCCTAAGCTATACCAGTCATAGCAGGAAGAAAACCGTATAGAGAGTCAACAAAATACGACAGCCAGCCCCCTCAAACTGCAGTATATACTAGTATATACTTATTTCTTGCTGCGGAGCTTACTGTGGAACACGCCATATGTAAAATAAATCGCAGAGTAACACAAAAGCCATAAGAATGCATATAAATACGTAGTAGATGGCATACTATAAACCAGCCAAAGCATAACACACACACCAAATAATGGTAAAAATGGCATAAATGGGCATTTAAACTTTCTATCAAGGTCTGGGCGTGAGTACCTCAAGAATACTGTGGCAAGGCATACTATAATAAATGTTAGTAATATACCAAGGTTCCCAAGATGTACCATCTGTGTAAGTTGTGCAGTGGAGGCTGTAACTGAGATGCATATTCCAACAAACAGCGTTGCTATATGCGGTACTTTATTTTTTTTATGAATTCTTGATAATGCTTTTGGTAGCAAGCCATCTATAGACATAGAATACATGACCCTTATTATGCCATAAGACATAACTAAGATTACAGACATAAGGCCAGTTATACTCCCGAATTTTATTAGGGTTGCAAACCACTGCATTCCAATTTTGTTAACAGCAACAGCAATGGGCTCAGCCACGCCTAACTCTTTGTATGAAACTATACCAACCAAAACAAATGATACAAGTCCATACACAGCTGCTGAGATGAGAATGGAGCCTATTATCGCAATAGGCAATGAACGTTGAGGGTTCTTAGCTTCTTGTGCAGCTGATGCAATGTTATCAAAACCATTATATGCTAAAAAAATCATGGATGCCCCAGCTATAATGCCAGAAATTCCAAATTCACCAAAGCGTCCAGTATTCTCTGGTATAAAAGGTGAGAGATTTTGCATATCTATGAAGTATAAACCTATAATCACAAACAGCAAAAGGACAAAAGTTTTAGAAATAACGCTCAACAAGTTAATTAATTTGAAAGACCGAAGCCCAGAGTATAATATAATTGTGACGAATAGGCATACGCATAATGTTGGTAAATTGATAACGGAAGTGACATAATCGCCTGTTAGCGGATCGTATACTTGCGCGCCAGTTGGATTTGCAAAAATAGCTGGTATATGAATACCGAAATCCGATAGAATGCTTGTAAAATATCCAGACCATCCAATGGCCACAGCAGAAACGCTTAAGAAGTTACCCATCATTAAAAGACCGGCCGTAATATACGCTGGTAATTCCCCGAACGCGGCATACATGTACGTATATGCGCTTCCAGATAACGGGATTGTAGACGCTAATTCCGCATAGCAGAATGCGGCGCAGACACATGCAATACCACCCACTAAAAAGGAAAGTATTACGGCTGGGCCTGCATGGAAGCAGGCAGCTTTTCCTGTTAAAACAAATATTCCAGCTCCAACTATCGCGCCTATACCGATTATCAGTAATTGCCATACGCTGATAGAGCGCTCCAACCCTGTTGAAGATTGGGATTCTGCAAGCAACGACTCTATAGATTTTTTCCTAAAAACTTTTTTAGAGATATTCATTGAAATGATATTAATAAAACGCAGCAACACAAGCCTGAAGTGAAGCAACGCAAACCCTAGGCAAGACCGCGCATGATATTTGAATATTAAGATTATTGCAAATACTATTTAATAGTGAAGATTACTATATACTGATAACAATAAAACAGTATAGTTATGACTCAAGAAGAGGTAACAATTGATCAAGAGATGGGGGGCGGGCCTAGTGATAAAATTAGGCAAAGTTTCTTGTTGAGATATTTAAAGAAAGTTCCTGGTGTGAGCGCTACTATAGGCGGTATTCAAAGATTGCTTCAAAAGCATCGGGAGTTCACAAAAAAACACCCACTTTATCGTGATATATTGGATTTCCTATTATCTAATTCTGTTGGTAGGATGCTTAGTATTGCGTCTGCAATTTCGATATTTATTTTTTCTCCGCTTGGAATTGCTTTTTCTATAGTAATATTTTGTTCTACATTCATTTCTATTGGGTTAGGAATTTCTGCTGATGCATTTCGTATTCGCGCTGCAAAAATCAATACAGAGAAGATAAGGCTAATTAATGAGCTGCAGGGCATTATAAATCAGCAGGCAATGCAAATAGAGCAATTACCCAATAATCAAGAGGCGATAATTAGGGCTATTGGAAGACATAGTAACCCTAGCAGCAGCATTAGGACGTTCAATCCATTTAGAACTTTATTTAAGATGATTACAGGTAAAGTTCCAGAAACTACATCAACTTTAGTAGGCACTATCATATCTGGAAATGTAATCTCAATTGTACTTGGTGTAACATCTTCACTGTATGCCGCAGTGTCAGAAGGGGTATACCAAAAAGATCTTGATAAGCAGAACTTAAATGCTAGAAATGAGTCAAATCGAATATTAGCGAATCTAGGCATTAAGGGTGCAAATGGTACAAATATTACAGCGTTAAAAGCGATACAAAATGCAATATTAAAGGAAAGGTGCAATTTGGAGGTGATAAAAAGAATTGGGATTGAGTTAGGTTTGCAACCGAATCTTGATAATACTTTAGTTGATCGATTGATGAATGAAATAAAATGCTCAGTATTGCAAGAATCTCGCGCACTACATGTAAATAACCAATTCAAAGTACCAGGCTTTTTTTCGTGTGTTGGTGAGGCATTAAAACGACAATTTTCCGCGCAATGGATGTCTGATGCTGCAGAATGCACTACTCCTTTAAGGACTAGTATAGAGGGGCCAAAACAACTTCCGGTAGTAACTATACACCAAGAAACAGATATGAGTCGTATGATGAAAGATAGTGGGATCAATAAGCATCGCTTCAGTGATAGTATAGGAATGCGCTCAGCAGTGAAGCGGCATCAGAAGATAGTAGCGCCCTCCTCCAGCGCAGCACCCAGTGTGGGCGCGGCCAGGGGCTAGTATGTATTATTTATACTAGCCTCTTTATGAGCGATATAGCTAAGATGAGCAGCCCGAATGCTAAGCTAGCAATACTCAGTGCTTGGCCCATTGTATACTGATGCATCAAGAAACCTATATTTGCATCTGGTTCTCTATAACACTCTAAGAACGCCCTTATAACGGAATATAATAGTAAAAATGCAGATGATAAAAAGCCAGACCCAAATTTGAAAAATTTTGAGAGCAAGATCATGAGAATAAAAAGTACAACACCTTCGCCAAATGCTTCATATAATTGACTTGGGTGTCTTGAGAAATCCTCATCGTAAAAAATGACCGACCATGCAACATCGGATGGTCGCCCTCTGAGCTCAGCATTGATAAAATTAGCCAATCTACCACCAAATAAACCTATTGGTCCTATTACAGCAAGCAGGTCACCTAAAATAAACGGGCTAATCCTATTTAGGCGCGAAACTATCAGTATCATGGTGATTATGCCAACTAGGCCACCATGAAATGACATACCGCCCTTCCAGATACAAAATAGGCTTAGAGGCTCGGTCACAAGGCTATGCCACGAATATATAAGCATATATCCAATCCTGCCACCCAGGACTATACTAATTGCACCATAAATTTCAATATTATTTAATAGTGATTGAGGTATAAGAAGATTATGTAATCTGTTTAATCTTCTTATTAACGCTCCGGCAATTAAAATCCCAAGTGCATATGATATGCCATACCACTTTATGGAAAGGGGCCCAAGTGCGATAGCCTCTGGATCCATATATTGCAAATTTATAGCCATAAGTGTACACTCAATCAAAATTCATTTACTGGTTATTATAATGGGAAAAGATATATTTGATAGTATCTCTAAATTTACCAATTCAAGCATTGCAACTATATCAGATCTCTGGAAAGATCTTGCATCATTTGTCAAAAATCAGGTGGAGTCCACTATAAAGGGTATGAATTTTATCACAAGATCAGAATTTGATGCATTAAAAAAGCTCGTGATTCAAAATAAGATTGAGATGGAGAAAATCAAGGGTAAAACTGTGACTGAAAGTGATATAGAATTAGAGCTGAGTAAATCTGTTGCTGCTTTCGAAGCTAAGAAGAAGGAAGAGGATAGTAAAAAAGAATATAATAAAGAAAATCCGCAAAAATAACGTATGTAAGTAGGAGTGAAAAAGGAGAAAATCAGTAAGATATTTGAGATCTTAGAGCTCAATAACCCGAATTCTAACATAGAGTTAGATTATGTGAATGATTATACATTGCTTGTTGCAGTCATACTCTCTGCACAATCTACTGATAAGGGTGTGAACAAGGCAACCAAGACTTTATTTGATATTGTAAAATCACCAAAAGATATGGTTAATCTTGGTGAAGATGGTCTTAAGCAATATATAAAAAGTATTGGGCTATTCAACTCTAAGGCAAAAAATATTATAGAGATGAGTAAAAAGCTGATTAGGGATTTTGATGGTAAAATCCCAAGTTCCTTGGAAGATTTGATGAGTCTTGATGGCGTTGGCAGAAAAACAGCTAATGTAGTACTGAACTCTGCATTTGGTAAAGCGGCAATAGGCGTGGATACACACGTGCTTAGATTAAGTAATAGACTTGGGCTATGTGATACAAAAAATGTTCTGCATGCAGAACAGCAATTAATGCGTATTTTGCCAGATAAATGGGCCAAAAAAGCCAATCAGTTATTAGTACTGCACGGCAGATATGTCTGCACTGCAAGAAATCCTAAATGTAATGAGTGTAAGATAAGGGATTATTGTGATTTTTACACTAAAATAACCTAATAATATATTGGTTGTTGCAAAACATCGCTAACTCATTGAGTGGGCTATAGAAGGTTTTAAGATTGATAAAAATATTAATGAATATATAAAATATAAAAATTTTATAGAAAATCATATCATTTTATGCGTCTAAAAGGCACCGTCAAGTTAACTTTGACAGTCCATAATTTTGTTATGAAAATTGGAGATCAAGCAGCATGAAGCATATCAGAAGCTTCATCCCAAATTGATTGGGCTTGATTAAAACGCTCCTTTTGTAC
>NZ_JAJBJB010000219.1 GCF_021811845.1 Candidatus Cyrtobacter zanobii
AGAACCAGTCACGTAAAAGATGAAATATTGAAAGGGATGTGGTATTAGAGCATCAAAAAAAGGAGAAGAATGTCAAACAAATACAGCAGCGACACTAGTGATAAAGAGTGGGATTTAATAGAAAAAATAATAAATAAGAGAAAGGGGCAGCAGGGTCGTCCACCACCCAAGGATGCAAGAAGGCTGTGGGATGCTATGTTTTATGTAACAAAAAATGGCTGTTTTTGGAGAGATTTGCCCAAAGATTTTGGGCACTGGAAAAGAGTTTTCAACTATTTTAATAGGCTAAAACATAGGGGTATAATTGAGGATTTAATGAATGAAACAAGGACTAAAGTAAGACGTCAAATCGGCAAAGAATCAAGCCCTAGCATGGGAATTATTGACAGTCAAAGCGTAAAAACACGTTCTTTTAAAAAATGAGGAGAAAGGTTATGATGGGGGCAAAAAGATAGCTGGAAGGAAGCGTCATATAGTTGTTGATACTCTTGGCTACCCAATGAAAGTTGACGTACACAGCGCTACTCCCCATGATAGCACTTGTGCAAAGTCAGTATTATTTGGATTAAAGGAAAAATTTCCAAGGCTAATCAAGATCTTGGCCGACAGTGGTTATCAAGGAGATTTGCAACGATGGTTTCATATTCATACTAGAGGATGTTTGCTTACTATAATTAAGTCATATGATGGCACAAAGGGTTTTAAGATTCAGCAGTGGAGATGGGTTATAGAGCGCTCATTCGCTTGGCTTGGTAACTTTAGAAGATTATCTAAAGATTACGAAATCACCACTTCTTCGGCTAAGGCTTTTATAGAATTGGCATTTACAAAAATTATGATGAAAAATTTCTCAAAAAGTTTTACGTGACTGGTTCT
>NZ_JAJBJB010000077.1 GCF_021811845.1 Candidatus Cyrtobacter zanobii
GCGCATTGATTCATGATATAATATAGCTAAAGCATTATAAAGTGGTATCAACTTTACAAACACCTTAGTGATCATTGAGTTAATTTAATAAAATTTGTGTAATATAGTGAAGTAGATAATATTTGGTGCAGTAAAAATCTCTTAATAAGTTTTTTATATTGTGTAGCAATTTTTGTGCACCAAATTCTATGTGAATCACTATAAGCTTTAGCTAAGCAACATTATACGGGACTATTAAGCAATATAAATCACTTACCGCTCAAATAAACTTGATAATGCTGCAACATTCTTCAATTTAATAGCTATCAATCAATGGCTATTGAACATTGCTAAAATTTAATTGACTAAGATCACCAACAACATATTTGAGCCTATACAGAGAAGATAACATCTTACTATAAGCTTTGGTATAACTCACTTCCTGTCTTGAAAGATCTCGTTCAGCATCTAGCATATCTGATGTGGTAATGGCGCCAGCCTTATAACCTTGTTGGCTGCCTTCGAATCTATCACGTGCAGCAGCAACGGCCTGTTCACGTGCTTTTACCTCTAAAATAGAAGAGTGATAGATATTCCATGTGCTTATTGCCATCCTTTCCACTTGGTCATTTGAATCCTTCACTCCTATTCTAGCTTTGCTTTCTGCAATATTACTACTCATCATCTTATATAGAGATCTACCCTTACTCATGATTGGCAGTGTTGCCGTGAGTGATACAGTGCTCAGGTAATCCCCAGGATGGTTAGGATCCAATATTTGTTGTTGTTTTTTTTCTACTTCTGTTTTTGTTCTAGATGCAAGTGTTAGTTGAACGCTTGGAGCAAAGTCTGCAAGTGCAATATTTTTTCCCAATTTTGCAGCTTTCATGCTCTTTTGACTTGAGCGTACATATGGATTCGTAGACAGTGCCAAAGAAACAAATTCATCTTGGGAAGCTGGGATTGCAAAATTTGGCTGTGCTTTTTCAAGCTTTTCAGCAGCATATGCACCGCCAGTGAGATAAAAAAAGCTTTCTTCTTCAGTTATGAGTTCAGCTTCTGAGCTTTTTAAAATAGCTTCTTGCTCAGCAAGCCTATACCTAGCAAAAGAGAGCTCTGGCTTTGTTAATTCTCCAGCCTTAAATCGTAGTTGTGCTTGTTCTAGAAGCTTTTTAGAAATTTCAAGACTTTTTACGTTGATTGAGTATACCTCTCTTGCTGCAATGAGGTTATAATATGATTCTATCACCTTTAATAGCTCTTCATTTTCTTTGTTTTGGAAGTCATGCTGAGCCGCTTGGTCTAATTTGTCTGTACTAGCAATTTGTGTAACATCAGAAAAACCAGAGAATAAATTCATCTGGGCTTGCACACCAGCGGTACCATTCAAATCAGATGAATAATCGACAATACTATCACTACTTTTATCAGATTTGAGAGAGTATGAAAGTGTAACATCTGGTAAGATAAACGAGGCAACTGCTGCATTTTTTCTTGCTTTACTTTCTGCTAATTTTTCTTTTTCTAAATTTATTTGTGCATTATTCTTTTTTGCAAACTCAATTGCTTTGCATAATGTGCTAACCTCTACACGCTCTTTTGATAGCGCAAATGAGCTGCCAGCACAGCAGAAAAGAGACACAAAACATACACCGATCTTCAACATAAGATAAACCAAACAATTGAACTATAAATTTTCCACAATAGATCTCATAAAACCTGATAGCGCCCCAGCTCCAAGTGCCAAAACAGTATCGCCACAGCGCGTCTCGAGCATAACAATTTGCCTTAACTCCTCAAAGCTGTGCGCAACAGGTGCAGCAACATTATTAAGCGCGCATATTCTATGCCCTAAATGATCAGAGCTGACCCCATCTATTGGAGCCTCCCCAGCAGGATACACATCTGTTAGCACTAATTTGTCTATGATATCAGAAGATAAGACTTCAGCAAACTCTGGCATAAACCTAGATAGCCTAGTGTATTTATGTGGCTCAAAAAGTACTATCAATCTGCCATCACCCTTAATTCTTGATGCAACCTGCAAGACCGATGCAACCTCTGTTGGATGGTGCGCATAATCGTCCAGCACGATTGCCCCATTCAGCTTCCCGATTTTGCAAAATCTCCTATCAACACCTTGAAAATTCTTCATAGCACTCAACGCAAGCTCAACATCACAACCAAGCAATATAGCCGCAAGCAGCGCGCCAAGAGCATTCTGTATATTATGTTTCCCAAGGAGCGAAAGCTCAACGTCCTTTAACATCTTTATTCCCACACTCATAGCAAGCCTATCACTGAAGGAAACATCAAAAATAGAACCATGATCAAGCAATCTGATATTAAGAGCAGAGACATCGTTATTCTCCATTTGTATGCCGTAAGAATAAAATTTATCTTGTACTTCATAAAGTTTCCTAAGCTCTGGATCATCTGTACAGAGTAAGGTGCTTTTCCCAATATCGATAAATTTTCTGTACTCGTTTAATAAATTATCATCATTTTTATAGTATTCTATATGATCCATTTCCATATTGGTTACAAGCCCTAGTTCATGATCTGTGACCAAGAAGCTTCCATCTGATTCATCTGCTTCGATAACTGCAATCTCCCCATGCCCAATACGAAGATTAGAATCTATGTTCTTCATGATGCCCCCAACAAAGATGGTTGGATCCTTCAAGGATTGCATGCACATATACCCTAGTAGCGAGGTAGTGGTGGTTTTTCCGTGCGCCCCTGTCACAGCGGCGATCTTCTTTCCAACTAAAGCATTTTTTAGAGCTTGGGCCCTACTTATTACCTTTATTCCAAGCTCTATTGCCTTGGAAATTTCTTCATTGAGCGGGTCTATAGCGCTTGATTTGATGACAACGTCTATATCCTGTGTGATATTAGAAGCGCTATGTCCATTGAAGATCTCAATGCCTAATCCCTTCAATTTTTGTGCGATACAGCTCGCGCCTGCTTTATCAGAACCACTGACCCTAAAACCCATCGCATGCATATATGCTGCGATCGAGCTCATCCCTATGCCACCTATACCCACAAAGTGCGCTCTTGATTCTGGATTGATCATTATAGTAACTTATACCACTTAGTATGATTAAAATCCTTACTCAAAATTGCTTTATATTTTTCCGCAAGGCTTGTTAATCCAAGTGCGTTGTACGCCTCAACAAGTCTGTACAATGCTTCTGGTACAAACATTGTATCTGGGTATAGTTTTAAAATGGAGTAAAATCTTGGTAGTGCTGCGCTAAAATCTCCAAAATTTAAGTAGAAGGCACCAATTTTAGCCTCGCTTTGAGCTAACATATTTCTCAAATAAAGAACCTTTTCTCGTGATTCTTGGGCGTACTCAGATCGTGGAAAAAATTCAACCACGTGTTCAAATAAAGCCAAAGCTTCCTTTACAGAGCTTAAATCTCTTTCAGTATATGGCAACGTACTGTAATAGGCTAGCGCCTTAAGGTAATGTGCATATGGTGCATTTTCATTAAATTTATATAGGTATATAAAATCGTCAAGGTACATCACAGCATCTGGCATCTTATTTGCCCGATAACTGGAAAAAGCAGCCATGAGAAGTGCGTTCGGTGCAATTTTTGATGATGGGTGCTGCAAAAATACTGACTCGAAAATCACAGCAGCATTAGCAAAGCTACCAGAATACATAACTCTTATTGCTTCCTCATATTCTGTATACGGTTCTTTCACAATGTACTCACCATTGCTAGCAACGCCACCAGTACCGTTACTTTTTTTTAAAGAGGAGCGCGTCTTACCAGTGTGAGACACATTATCATATTCCTTAAGAAAATTCGGTATAGGGGCAGCCTTACTTGCGCAGAACCCGCACGAGCAAATGAAAAAAGTAACTACAAGAACAGGTAGTATATACAAGTATCTAGCAACCAAGCAAAACACAAAATGAAACACAAGAACGCACGGATTTTAGCATATAAATATAAGTTTGGAAATCTTTAAAACAGAAAAGTACGTTAAATAAAGCACACAATATATGACCAAACAACACATAAGCTATATAGTCCTGATTAATATTATCTATATAATTAGAATCAAATAAAGTGATGTTAGTATACTGCCAAAGCTAGCAGTGCACTACGCACTGGCAAGGCGGCAGTGCGGCCGCCTACCAATTTAGTTCCTTTGTGCGCAAGGTACTACAGCTGCTGCTCAGAAGCCGCCCCCCAATAACAGTAGAATACCGTACCATTAAGCTCCACTACCTCATAATGCTGCGATATGCTCTTTTCTTCATCACTAAATTTAAACTGATGACAGGTAGCGCTCGCTAAATCCCAATAATATGCATTATATACACTATTTACCAAATTATATGCCCCATAAATAGCAGAGCCTAAAATTAGAGTAGTGCCAACAACAGCAACAGCAGCGGGCGATGAGTAGGCAGTTAATGCTGCACCAGCTATGTAGAACCCAACTGTAAATGCAGAGGTTGCAAGTGCACCTTCGGTATCACCACTATAAAGCTGTGCGGCTGCTTTTGTAGTCATCACAGGCAATACACTCAACCCATATACAACAGCCACAAGCTGTGCACCATCTGCAGCCACATTTATTGCATTTGTAATTGATATTGGGTTCCTATACAACTTGACTATATCTGCCCCAGTATTCAGTGAGATAGCATACATGCTAAGCTTTGTTATTTTTAATGAAAAATGTTCCCCCCAATACTCGCCACCATAAGTACTAGAATCATAGGCATCATTCAAATCAACTCTGTCACTGTCTATAGCTGGCACCAGCTTAATATAATTATGTTCTGGCGAATCACCAGTTAATGCAAATTTGCTATTTGCAATTTCACACATTCTAGCATACCTTGGACCACCAAACACAAAATGGATCAAGCTAGTTGCAGATCGTTCTATAAGGCCCAGTACTGACGCATCCACCTTTAGAAGAGTGACATCATATTTATATTTGTTACCATGTAATTCTAGCCCGGTAGTATAATAGACCTGCTGCGTAAGTCGTTTTTTGTTCCTGTGTTTTTTTGTCTTTTTTTTGGACGGGCTTTTGTCTTTTTCTGATGATGCTTATGCAGCAGAAAAACCATTTTTGAGATTAACGATGCC
>NZ_JAJBJB010000078.1 GCF_021811845.1 Candidatus Cyrtobacter zanobii
ATTTTTGACGCTTTTATTAGATCCACATGCTTTACATTTTATAGACATTGATACACACTGTATTACTTACCACTTCTAATACTACTGACATTACTTGATTATGTCTATAGTTGCTAGGCAATACCCAATTTTTATTATCAATTTTCTTATCTTACAGGGCGTTATATAAAGTTGTGCTGCATTATAGCGTCTTAGTTATATTTCTCTTGAGAGATCATTTTTAATAATGTATAATTTTTGCTCACTTACTTTCAGAGTGATAGCTCAAAAAACTATGTATTTATACGTATGTGCACTGAAAGTTTTTTTTAAAATGATGTAAGAATAGATCATCAAAGATGCGCATATCCGCGTTACCACCAAGGGTTTTAACTGAGGTAATACTGCTTGAATCAAGTCCACATGGATTGATCAGCTTAAAGGGGTTTAAATCATTTGAGATGTTGATGGCTATGCCATGATATACAACTGTTTTTTTTACCTTTAGTCCTATTGATGCTATCTTATAAGTTCCTGCCCATATTCCTATCTCATCCTTATTATAGTATGATTCCACGCCGAGGCCACGCAGTGATGATATAACGCTTGCTGACAATCTCTTCACAAATAGCTTGATATCAGGAGGTGCTAAGACGCTCTTTAGGTCTATCACAAAATAGATAACCCTCTGCCCAGGCCCATGATGTGTCACACGGCCTCCGCGCTCTGTATGTATAAAATCTAGGCCAAGATGCTGCAGCTGTGAAGCCTCAAGTTGTGTGGTGGATACACCACAGGTATACGTGCTCCTATGTTCCAAAAGCCACAAGAGCTGCCTCATACTACCATGCACAACCCCATCCACCCTCTCGAGCATAACTTTAGAGGTGTACTCATAATGGAGCAATCCAGGTGAAACAACTAATTCAACGAACACCCCTCAAGGCCACTTGAGCAAAGACTAAGAACCCTGTTTTGCCTTGAATCTAGGGTTTGTTTTGCATATCACAATAGTCACACCCTTTCTTCTGATTAACTTACAGTCCTTATGCCTTTTTTTTCTTGATTTTAAAGAAGAGACAACCTGCATCGTAAATAGAGCATAAAAAAGAACGCGGTAAGCTAACCTATAAGCAGCTATAGGTCAAGATGCTTTTTGGATATAAAGAGCTAAAGTTTTTATAAAAACCATTTTATCTGCAGAAGGCCTTATGCAATATAACATTTATCTGTTATAGATATAATAAGTAATTTTATTTTGTTTCATGCTAAGCTTTAATAGCAGAGTAACAACGTTGTTGGCTTTTGCCCTTTTTGCGTACATAGTGTATACTGAATACTATGGAAGGGCCGATATTCCGTCAGATGCGTATGAGGTGGAGTCAGTGAATAACAAGCTTAATGCAAGATATAAATTAGAATTTCCAAAGGACAAAGACTATCATGAATATAATCCACTTGAGAAGGTTTTGTTTTTCTTTTATGGAGGTAAGATAAAAGGTTGATGAGAAAAATTTTATAAGAAGATGACTGGTATACACTCTTTCATAGAGTTTTTTGTAAAGAAAAGAACTGTAGTGTTCTTCTTATTGATTCTTTGTACAATTCAGGGTTTATTATCATATATTAATATACCGAAGGAGAGCAATCCTGACGTGAAGATACCGTTTATACACGTTATAGCTACTCATAGAGGTATCTCGCCAGATGATGCGAAGCGCATTATCCTAAAGCCAATGGAAAATTCATTAAAATCCATCAATGGATTAAAGAAGATGCAATCCTATGCTAAACAGGGGGCTGCGAGTATTATATTAGAATTTTATGCAGGGCTGAATGAAGATAAGGCATTAGAAGATGTGAGAAATAAAATTAGTGATATTAGAGGAAAATTACCGAAAGAAACTGATGAGCCATTGATAAGGCAGATAGATCTTAGCCTTCAACCAGTGCTTAGTGTTGTACTAAGTGGGGATTTACCAGAGAGGACTTTAATTGAGCTTGCAAGAAAATTAAGGGATAAGGTGGAGGCGCTGAGTGGTGTTCTGAAGGTTGAAATAGCTGGAGATAAAAAGGATTCTCTTGAAGTGATAGTTAATCCAGATGATTTAAGGCATTATGGTATCTCAACACAGGATTTGTCACGCATTATTTCATCAAACAATACTCTTGTGGCAGCTGGTACACTCAGAAATAATGGCGGTGAATTTTCAATTAAGATACCGAGTTTAATTAAGAATTTTGCAGAGCTTTCTGCGATTCCAATTAAGGCTGGAAAAAATGGTGTGATAACCCTTGGTGATGTTGCAGAGATCAGGAGGTCTTATGAGGATGTGCAAAATATAGCTAGGGTCAATGGGAAATCCGCCGTTGTTCTTGATATCTCTAAAAGGGTAGGGGCTAATATTATAGAAACTGTTCAAGAGGTCAAAACCGTAATAAAGGAAGATGCAAATCTTTTCCCTGCAAATCTTAATTTAATATTTTTTGGTGATGAATCTCAAAATATTAAAGATATGGTTTTAGAGCTAGAAAATGGCTTGATACTGGCTGGGTTGTTAGTAATGGTTGTAATAATGATCGCAATAGGCCCTAAGCCAGCACTCCTTGTTTCAATCTCTATACCTACGTCATTCTTATGTGGAATATTAATAATCAGTGCTGTTGGGTATACACTTAATATAGTAGTGCTTTTTAGCTTAATACTCACTGTTGGGATGATAGTTGATGATGCAATAGTGGTCAGCGAATATGCTGATAGAAAGATGGTGGGAGGTGCTGCGCCTAAAGAGGCATTTATAGAGGCGGCAACTAGGATGTTTTGGCCAATAATTAGCTCCACAGTTGTAAAATTAATAGTGTTTTTGCCACTTCTTTTCTGGCCTGGGATAGTTGGGCAGTTCATGAAGTTTATGCCTATAACTGTTATAATCATTTTAACTAACTCTTTATTATTTGCGCTGCTCTTCCAGCCTTCTATAGGCTCTTTGATGAAGCCTTATAGAATTAATGAGAAAAAGGCCGAGTTATTAGAGGCCTCGGATCGTGTAGATATAGAAAATATGAAGGGGTTGCTCAAAAAATATGTTAGTGTATTGCATTCGATCCTCGATCATCCAAAAAAATTTCTATTATGTTCGCTGGCGGTACTAGTTGTTATCCCAACAATTTTTTTCGCATTGGGTGTAGGTGCAGAATTTTTTCCAAATGTTGAGCCGTCTTCTGCAACTATTACAATTGAAAGTAGTGGTAATTTGTCTATTTATCAAAGAGATACGATATTGCAAGAAGTTGAAAATAGGTTGTTTGATATAAAAGATATTAAAGTTTTTTATGCAAAGAGTGGAAGTTTTGGTTCTGAAAAAAATGGTACAAATGATAACACAATTGCGGTACTTAATATAGAGCTAACGGATTGGAAAATTAGAAGGAAGGCTGCAAAGATATTTGATGATATCAGTGCTAGGATTTCCGACATGAGCGGAATCAAATATCAAATACTGAAAGCGCAGAAAGGGCCTGGTGGCTCAAAGCCGATCGCTATCAATCTTAGCTCTAATGATTATGAGCTCTTAAGCTCGTATGCTAAAAAGCTTGAGGCGCAACTTGAAGGTGTTGCAGGGCTTAGGTACATAGAAAGCTCATTATCGCTACCGTCTATAGAGTGGGATGTGATTTTTGATAGGCAAAAGGCTGCAATGTATCGAGTTGATATAAATTCTCTTGGTAACACTGTCCAACTTATTACAAATGGGTTGAAGATATCATCTTATATGCCATATGATATGGATGATGAAGTAGGTGTCTACTTGAGAGTTCCTCAAGAAAAGAGAACGCTGTCTACATTGGAAAACATATTTGTGGTAAAATATGACGGAACAAGTGTTCCACTAACAGCTTTAGCAAGAATAGAACCAAAACCAGAGGTGAAAAATATATACAGTGTCGATAAGAGGATTACAGTTTCCATAAAATCTGATGTTGTACCTGGTATTGTAGCTGATAAAAAGTTGCAAGAGATCAAAACAATTATAAGCTCTAATTTGCCAGAAAAGATAAATGTGAGTTACGAGGGGGATGATAAGGATCAGAAGGAATCAGGTATGTTTTTGATGAAAGCATTTCTGGTTGCACTACTAATGATGTTTGTTGTGATGCTGTTGCAATTTAACAGCGTATACCATTCGCTTGTTATAATGAGTGCGGTATTTTTATCTACAATTGGGGTATTACTCGGATTGATCATATCGTTGCAGCCGTTTGGGGTTGTAATGTGCGGAATAGGTATCATAGCCTTGGCTGGGATAGTATTGAATAACAATATAATATTTGTGGATACATACCAGCATCTTAGAAGGGAGGGGGTTGCTGTGAAGGAGGCCCTATTGATGACTGGTGCGCAAAGGGTCCGGCCGATTTTATTGACGGCTTCAACGGCGATTCTCGGCCTTATACCAATGGTTATTGGTCTTAGTATAGATTTCTTTAATTTTGAAATATTATACGATGCTCCTTCAAGTCAGTGGTGGAGGCAGCTTTCTGCTTCTATCTCAGGGGGGCTTGCATTTGCTACATTACTCACACTGCTCTTTACACCATGTTTGCTTCTATTGGGTAGCAGATTTGAAAGCCAGAATAATAAGGGGGAGCGTTGCTATAAAAAATAGATAATTTGCTAAAATGATGTTAAAGAAGTCCCAAAAGGTAAATTATGAATACAAAATGTAAAAGATGTAGTAGCGATAATTAGGCATGTTTTGAGAGTATTGGCAACTTTATGAAAGGACAGAATAATTTTATATCTATCTTTTGCCAACTCTCCCAAAAATCTTACTAATATCGGTTATACTATAGCAATACTCCCTGAAAAAGGTCTGACTTTAATCACTAATGTAAAGAAAAATATGAAAAATGTATTTATGAATATCAAAGACAAGTTAATGCTATAGCTTAGGCAAAAGAGGTTGAGACAGTTTTTAGCACATAAGCTAGGGCGTCTGTAATGTTTTCAAATTTTCTTCTATATTTTCTAACTAAATGCTTAATCTTAAACCAATAATGCTCAATTGGG
>NZ_JAJBJB010000079.1 GCF_021811845.1 Candidatus Cyrtobacter zanobii
GTGCCTCTTAGCTGAAATAGATGGATTTTGCATGTATATATAACATGAATACAACTTACTCTGATTCGTTAATATGATATCACATTTACATGCTTATACAAATGCCTTACTTAACTTGACGGTGCCGTTTTAAATTGTTAAACGTTATATTCCAGTTTAACAACTTACACACTTAACGTGACATACCTAACTCCTATGGTACCTCACGTTCCTTTATGTAGATAGACCCTATCTACGCCAAAAATATTTTTCAGGCTTATAGAAGAGGTATTTCTATCTCTCTTTGTATGAACGCTCTCAAATCTTGATACAGATAGAAGCAAAAAGACTACACCCATTATAATGACAGTCATACATAGCGGGAATTATATATTCCCCATAATCAAAATACTTAACTCCAAGCGATATATCTAGATTATCTGTTTTAGCTAGTGTTATGGCAACCCCGAATTCAAAGGCAAAATCGTATTGCCGATAAATTTGATCACTTTGCTTAACTTTGCCTACCTCTTGATCGGTGGTGCTGGGTAGTCTAAACGCCCCACTAAATACTCTATATTGTGCCACACATGCCCCAAAACCGAAAAAGAACTGCGGCCTTAGTATCCAATCTTTTGTTATATCATATGCTGCATGGTATAACTCAACTGAACACATTGATGACCATAAATTCATACCAATGCTGATAAATTTTGAGATTCGCTTATCTCCACAAATATCATTAGCATTTACAAATGCCTGTCGCATAGTAGAGCAAAAAAACCTACCATGTGGGTGGTTGAAAACGAACGAATACATATCTGGTCTAATGTCGGTACTATCAAAAGAAGCTATATATTCCAGTCCGCTATTACAATAGAGCGTAACCCCTACTCTCAATGCGTCAGATTCGCGATATAAGAGTCCAATGCCACAATTTTTTATTTGGGCTAGATCATTATGAAATAGAATAGTATCACCATTGGTGTAAGTAGCATAGTGGGGTTGCCTACAAAAAACAACATAAGCATACTTAGCTTCTACACATATAGAGCTAGACTTAGCATCGTTCATGAAAAAAAACACATGAATAATAAGACAGATCGATAAAATATACAGTTTTTTACTATTTTTCAAATAAAGAACAAAATGCCCATCACCTAAGATCATTGCACATATTATCAATTACCAACTCTTTTGCGGGACAAAGCTCTTCACTCGCTGCTAGATGTAGTACCTCCATACATACAAGGTATTTTATCAAGTAATCTTGCTCTGTATTATCAAAATATCCCTCACAAATAGCCTCTTTTGTAGCAATAGTTAGATTTTTGAGCAGATTGCACTCTGTGCTTAGCGCTTTGAAGCCCTGAATAATGGTAGTCTTAACTTCTTGCAGATTGCGTAAAAATAACGATCTGGCGTAACTGTTTGTTGTTATTGTATTATTCTGTACGTCATAAGCAATTATCATAGTATTGTTCGTTTGGTACAGAAAAGACCGAACAAGATCATCATCGTTATACATTGATGTTGTAGTGGTATCGCTTATGGATAACGTACCATTGTGCACAAGCGCAGCAACACTAATACCACTAACTGTCTCCATGACCTTCCCATACATAAAGAACAGATACGACACCTCCTCACTAAAGGGAGTAACCGATAAATAACCAGAGTGATTTTGGTGAAAATAGAGAGCGGGCTTAATAAAGCGCAAATCACCTCTGTACGATGACCCCGCAACATCAAAATCATAGCACCCTCTTTTCCTATCATAACACAGATTATAGTGGCGCAAAAAATCCCTAAAAAGCGCAGAAAGCTTGTTATTTATTAGAAAATACGAACTATCAAATCCAGCAAGCCTCTTAATACACTTGATGTCCACACACAAAAATATCACAAATCCTCTATGTCATGCCCCACTTCCTCGCTCGAGGAACGAGAGGAAAGCTCAGCGTAAATGCGCCCCATCTGCATTGTGGCATTAATATTACCTAACTTATCAGCCTCTTCAAAATATTTTAATGCCCTGTCCATATTTTTTGGAATACCCATCCATTCACTATTTAAGTATATTAAGCCTAGCTGAAACTGAGCGTTAGCAGCCACTACTGGGTCAACGGCCACCGAAGCTTTTTCAAAGAAGTCACGTGCTGTGCCGACATCGATTCTAATAGAATGCAACCCTTTAAGATATATCAGGCCTAGTTCATAATAAGCGTACAGGCACCCTGATTCCCCTGACTCTGTAAAATAATGAATAGCAGCTCTAATATTAGAATCTCTTATATGCAACATACCTAATTTATATTTAGCATCGCAACTCCCCAAAGCAGATGCTTGTGCAAAATATTGAGTAGATAGAGTCATATTGGTTTCAGCATACAACTCAGCAAGCTTATACATAGCATCTGGTTGCTGCTGCTGAGCGGCAGCATTATAAAAATCAATAGCTAAATTTTTAGCTTCTACCTCAACACCTACAAACCCACCTTGGAAGTAAATATCACCCAGCTTCCACTGAGCGTTAGCGTCGGATTGCTTTGCAGCTTCACTACAAAAATGCAGGGCCACGCTACAATCATGCCCTTTATAGGATGTTCCCAAAAACGTATGCGAAAAAAACCATATAATGTCGACAGTATACTGAAATTTTGTAAGTTCAGTGACTTTACACTTATCGGTAAAGATAGTGCAAAACTCGTTCATGGCTCCCTTATGCCCCATACTTGCGGCTTTTTCCAAATAGGTAGGTAAAACTTTCTCGGGCTCGCAAAGAGCATTCTTCTTTGCTCCACATGTGTGAGCAAGAAAATACTTGGCATCAACTGAACCAAGCTCCGAAGCCTTGTTCAAATACCGCATAGCTAACTCATACTTCTTGTTTTCATAATGTAATAACCCAAGATTATAAGTAGCTGATATATGCCCGCACTTTGCGGCGGTTTCGAAATATGTCAAAGCTTCTTCACTTGTATTACCGCCATTTAAGTTAATTAAGCCCAGCTCAAACTGTGAGGAAGCATAATAGTAAGAGCCTGGAGAGACAGCACTAAAATACTTTATAGCTAACCCCACATTACGCGGGATGCCTATGGTACCGCCCTTATATATCATTCCCAATTCATAATTAGCTGAGGAATGACCCATTCTTGAAGCGGCCAAAAAATTAGAGACTGCATCAGACGCTGCAGATCTACACTGTTCAGATCTACACTGTTCCAAATCATGCTCTATTAATAATATTTTACCTATGTGATATCTAGCATCAACAAAACCAAGCTCAGAGGCTTTTTTAAAATATTGCATGGCTGAAACACGATTATCATTTCCATAATATAAGAGTCCAAGATTGTAAGCAGCAGCTGCATGCTCGCAATCTGCTGCCTGCTTCAGGTATTTTTCAGCAAGCTCTTTGTTGCCCTTAACATTTAAATAGATCAGACCAAGCTCAAATTGCGAATTAGTATGATTAGTATCAGCGGCAATTTGAAAATATTCAATAGCTTTACCAATATCTTGCCTGACATTAGAATAATTGCTGCCATTTAAATACAACACACCAAGCTCATACATTGCATCCACACTCCCAGCTGATGCAGCGCGCTCAAAGTATAACACTGCCCCACCATCGCGCACAAGCAACGCGGTCCCGTTAGAATGATGACTCACACCCATAAACGCTATACAGATAAAAATTAACACGCGACGACATAGAATTACACAGAAGGATTAATATTATATTACCTCAGGCACGTACTCTATATGCGGACAAAGCGCCGCATCAGTCGCCATGTTGAATATTTCCATGCAAACCATATACTCTATAAAGTGATCTGGATTTGTGGAATCCGAAGCTCCCTTGCAAATATCAGTCTTAACACTAACAGGCGCAGTTCGAAGTATATTACAATCGAGATTTAAATAATAAAATGCGTTTTTGACGACACCCCGAACCTCTACTAAATTACTTCGAAACACAATCTTTGCACCAGGATCCATTCTTAGTCCTTCGGATGTAGTAATATACGCCTCGACAGATGCGCCAGCAATTTGATATTCAAAAAATTTCAGTAAATCATTGTCAGTATATTGCGTATCAGATTCTTTACTCGCCGTAATAACAAAAGTTGGAAGAAGCACCTCTGCTTTGTCACCCATCACCTTCCTAAACATAAAAAACATATACGCCAAATCACTGTTGCCCGTAGTTATAGGAAACGGATCAGAGTATTGGGCAATGTCGTCGGTCTTCTGCTTCAAAAAGATGGACGGCTTCAAAAAGTTTAAATCCCCAGGGCATTCTGAAAGACCTTTACACACAGGCAACCCTTCGGTCTCTTTTAGCTTGTAATATCCCGTTTTTTCGCTAAAATGCAAAGCAAGAGTGTTTAAGTGGCTCTTGATCAAACCAATAAGCTTCTTGCTAACACGATCATAAGTTCTGTGTACAGTAACGAAAATTTGCTCAGCATCAACACCAAAACGGCTATGAATAAATACCTCATTACTGTCTACTAGGTTTAGCTCGGACGTCTTTTTACCACAAGCCGCACCAAAACAATCTCCACCAGAAAAACTAGCCAACAAATTGAAATAATTGCGCACAGCCACCGGCACGACACCAATATAATTTTTATCTGAACTCATACACTTTATACCATAAAAAACGATGCATTAAAATTGCCAAAACATCTAAACCAGAACCAGCTCATTCAAGCACCACCTCGTCATAATAGTATAATAACCCAGCGCCGTCAAGTTAAGCTTGGCAGTTCATAGGGCAATGCTAAAAAAGGATAGATATAACGGCATAAAGTAACCCGAGCTGCATTTAAGCTTTTAGGATAAAGTTAGCTAAGAAGGAGGATTTATCGGACTTGAATTGGTAATTTATAAGCCCAGCTAACAGGTGAGCGAACGCATTTATTGGCGATCTATGTCTATGATGCACAAATGTGCCTAAAGATTTTATAGATGAGAAGATTGTTTCTAT
>NZ_JAJBJB010000220.1 GCF_021811845.1 Candidatus Cyrtobacter zanobii
CTGTTGTGGCTCATATGCGAATTTGTATTGTTTTCTGGAATAACACCTAATATTAACTGATAATAACAAAATACCTTTTTCGAATGCATCCTTCGATAAATATACTTCTTCACCAGGCTCTTTGGTAATTATGGTAGAACTATAATTATTTGAATCAACAAAAGATTGAATGGAAGTTTGGTTGAGTTCTGGTTCTGTTCAGCGCGCACAGCCGTCCGAGTTGTGGACCACCAGACATACTGCAGACTCGTTGATCTCCGACACCGACAAGTTCTTGTTGAACGCAGGCAGGTCGAAGTCGGGCTTGCCAGTCTCGTCGTCGTCAGGCAGACACAGCTCGAAGTGCTTGTCGATGGCGGTGTCGGACGTGTCGAAGCTGACGGGTTCTCCTCGCTGGCCCAGCACGTCGTTGAGGTGCATCAGCACAAGCAGTATCAGGTCGGAGCACTTCAGGTACGGCTTCAGCTGGATGGTCACGCTCTGCGCTCGGCCTCCGAAGTTCTCTAAACAATGTTGCGTCGGTCCTTACTTTGAACAATTTTATTTAACATCGACGGCTGCTTTGGGCTTCGAAGGACTTGTTTCTATGCTGCGTCAGACAGACTTACAAACTCAGGGTCGCGTCGGCAGCAGTCGAGACTCGACAAGTCGCATAAACAGTCACGAGTTGCTGCGAACTGCGACGCACCGAGAGATGTCAGCACGACTTGCAAATTATTGAAATAACTATCAAGTATTTTATTTATGTTTGACATTTCAAATACTTTTAGATAATCTAATATTTTTAATTGATTAAATTTTCTATGAACCTTAATATTTTATACTTAAATTTTAATATTATTTGAGTTTAATAGAATAATTTGATA
>NZ_JAJBJB010000080.1 GCF_021811845.1 Candidatus Cyrtobacter zanobii
CTCTAGCATCATTGCTAGCTTATTCCAACAACTACAACACAAAGAATGATAAGAGCCTACAAGCTCTAAACATGATAAACACTTGGGTGGATAAAAAAAACTACAAACCAAGCTGGACTTTATACTCATCACGCTGCTTTAATACATATACATTTATAATTTTAACGCAGTAGCTTTGTACTATAATAATTCAGAGGCAGCAATACGTCATCTTTCACTTGAGCTTATAAAAGAGGCTATGATTAGATCTAGCCGCAAAGCCCCTGAGATACTTATCCACGGCACTGGTGAATTAAGTGCATATGGTAATATGCAAAATTTCAAAGAACTCATTCAAGATATGCCAGCTATGCAGTCTGATGTTATTGTCTCTAACTTAGAGTTGCTTTTTTGCGAAGATATAAACACAGAATTATTAAAATACAGGGCATTACTTAAAGAGCGATCCTTATTTATCCTAACTTCATTAACAGCAAATTTGCATGAACTGATAAAAGCATTAATCGTTGCCCAGCAGAAAGTAGAAAAATGTGCATATGACGTTTTTGTACATATGCCCAGCCTGAGCAATTTAATCAGTGTAGCGGCTTCGTTGGGGTTCGGTGGAACAGTATCTTATACAGAGCGTATACAAGTTGATTATAGTTCTTTTCAGAGGATGCTTGTAGACCTTGCATGGTTACTCAGGATGCCGCTAAAAGAAGATGTGATACAGGAGGCGGAGAAAGTTTACGCGGGACAATGCTCAATTTCATTTGATGTATTAATATTATCAAGTCTACTATATTGAATTTCAAAATATCTTTATTCATGTACAATAAATTACTATATTTCCCGTTGCGTCTTGTTTTCTACGGTAATAATGGCTATAGTTTCTATGCCCTGGGTTGCAAGCCATTATAGCTTGGCACCATCTTGGTTGTGTTTAGAATTCCTGCGCTGCTGAAATACATGCGCATGTTTTGTGCCGTTAGTGCCTTGTATGCAACTTCGCAGTTTGGTTAATGGCTTAGGATTCAGTTTTTTTATGTTATACATTTATGGAAGCAGTTTCAGTAGAAAAAAAACCTTTTAAACTCAGGCTCTGGCAAAAAGTTATTATTGGTCTGTTGTTGGGGATTCTTTGTGGCCACATTGTTGGAAAGGATGCCTCTGTTTTAAAGCCAATAGGGGATGTTTATATCAGCTTAATTAAAATGATAGTCATACCGCTTGTATTCTTCGCGGTTCTATATGGCATTACCAGCCTTAGTGATGCTGAAACATTTGGTAGGCTTGGTCTTAAAGCTGTTTGTATATATTTCTGTACAACAGTTTTTGCAGTTACAACTGGTATGGTATTTGCAAATATTTTTAAGCCAGGAATTGGGGTGCCGCTCCCACCAGGATTGGGGGAAGTTGTCACAACATCAGAGGCAAAGAGCCTCATCAGTATTTTTGTTGGTATGATACCAAGTAACCCAATTAAGGCCATGGCCGAGGGCAATACTGTACAAGTAGTTATTTTTGCATTTTTTACAGGATTTTCACTAATTACAATAGGTGATAAAGGAAGGCCCCTAAGGGATATTATAGTCTCTGGAACAAATCTGATGTTTAAAATGGTTGGGTTGGTCATCAGCCTAACACCTTATGGCGTATTTGCGCTTATGGCTAACGTCGTTGGAGAAAATGGATTTGGCATAATAGGTACACTTGGAAAATTTGCACTTGTTGTGTGTGGTGCTCTTGCATTCCATTATTGTATTTATGGCGTTGTGATATTCCTCTCTGGCCTTAATCCATTTATGTTTTATAAAAAGATGACTAATGCACAGATGCTCGCTTTTGCAACTGCAAGCAGCAAGGCCACACTTGTGACAGCTATGTCTGATTTAAGAAATAAAATGGGCGTTTCAAAACAATCTGCTTCATTTATTTTGCCGCTTGGTGCATCTATGAATATGGATGCTACATCTATATATTTTGGTATCTGCTCTGTATTTTTTGCACAAATGTTTGGAGTGGATCTTTCGTTCATGCAATATATTATCATAATCTTTGCATCAACTGTTGGTTCAATAGGTGCGGCTGGGTTTCCAGGTGGTGGTATTATTATGATGGGCATGGTGCTTTCCGCGGTTGGTCTGCCAATTGATGGTATTTACCTCATTATAGGTATAGATAGGTTCCTTGAGATGCTTCGCACTATGATTAATATAACTGGCGATTGCATGGTTACATTAATAGTTGATAAGATGGAGGGTACGCTGAATAAGAAAATTTACAATGATGCAAATGCTATTGAAAAAACATGATAAGATATAAGGCCGTCATAGAGTATGATGGTACAAACTTTTGTGGTTGGCAATCGCAGGATTATTCAGTCCAGGGCATTATTGAGCAAGCGATAACGTACTTTACCAAACAAGGCGTCTGCCTATATGGCGCTGGAAGAACAGATGCGAAAGTGCATGCGCTTGCTCAAGTTGCCCATTTTGATCTTGAACACAGAATAGACCCATATAAATTGCAATGTTCTTTGAATTATTTCTTAAGGGACTATTCTGTAGTTATTTTATCAATTCAGGAAGTAAGCGCCTCTTTCCATGCACGATTCAGCGCAGTAAAAAAAACTTATATTTATAAAATAGTCAATAGGAATGCAGGTCTTGCAATACATAAAAATAGAGCTTGGCTTATACGCGGTGATTTAGATGTGAGCCTTATGAAAGAGGCCGAACATGTGTTTCAAGGATTCTATGATTTCAAGTATTTTAGATACTCAAAATGCCAATCAAAAAGCTCTAAGAAGACTGTAGAAAAAGTCACTTTTAACTATTATGATGGCGAGCATCAGAGAGACATAGAGCTGGGCTTTACTGCTATTTCATTTCTCCATAAACAGGTAAGAATGATGGTAGGTGCGATTTGTAATGTAGGGCTGGGTAGGATAAAGTTGCTAGATATACAAAATGCATTAGCACTAAAGGCACCTCTGCCATCCCCATTCACAGCACCTGCGCACGGATTATACCTTAAGTCCGTGGAGTACTGAATATGCGCAAAAAACGTACAATAAAGTTACTTGTGCTCAAACTGTTTGTGTATGCACTCATTGCTACCTTCATCTCATCTGTTGCTGTTATTGTTTGGCTTTCTAGGGACCTGCCCTCTATAGAAACTATCGAAAAAGATGATTCGCAGCCAATGATTACAATATATGGAGGCGATGGTACAGTACTTGCAAATTATGGGAATGCTTACGGCAATTATTTGCCATATAGCAAGCTACCAAAAACTCTTATTCAAGCAGTAATATCTATAGAAGATAGGCGATTTTTCAAACATTCTGGAATAGATTGGCGTGGTGTACTAAGGGCGGCAGTACATAATCAGCTTGCTGGTAAAGTCGTGCAAGGCGGCAGTACAATCACACAGCAATTATCCAAGATAATATTTTTATCCCCAGAAAAATCACTAAAAAGAAAAATTCAGGAAGCTATGCTTTCTTTTAGATTAGAAAGTATTTTTTCTAAAGAGCAGATATTAACCATGTACCTAAATAGGGTTTTTTTAGGAAATGGTGCTTTTGGTGTTGATGCTGCTTCAAGAGTTTATTTTAAAAAGGGTATACAAGACGCCTCACTTGAAGAAGTTGCCATTATAGCTGCAATGCTAAAAGCACCATCAAAATTCTCAGCTGAAAATAATGAATCGCGACTATTAGAAAGAATGAAGCTCGTGCTTATAAGTATGAACAAAGAGGGCTATATCTCGGATGACAGACTAGATCATATCTCAATTCCAAAGATCTATAGGCAAAACCCACAAAAAGGCCTGTTAAAAAATCCATATTTTACGGATTTTGTAATGGAGGAGATGCGCAAATTTGTAAATCCATCACAAAAACTCAATATCTATACAACACTTGTACCATTTTTACAGGAAAGATTAGAGATGGCTGTTATAAGCGTGATGAATAAATTCAGCAAAGCAAAAAGCGCTAAACAAGTTGCTGCAGTATTAATGAGTAATGATGCAAATATTATTGCTCTTGTGGGTGGTACATCATACGCAGAAAGCCAATTTAATAGAGCAACAAAGGCAAAGAGGCAGCCTGGCTCTGCATTTAAGCTCTTTGTCTATCTTGCTGCACTAGAAAATGGGTTCAACACTTATGATATAGTGGATGATTTTCCAATTACTATTGGTAATTGGACACCGCAGAACATTTCTAAAAAAAGTATTGGTTATCTTTCAGTTGAGGAAGCGTTTATTAAGTCTAATAACATAGCAACTGTGAAAATTGCAGAAAAAGTTGGATTAGATAAGGTCTCAGAAATCGCAGAACGGTTTGGTATTAGGGGTGTTCCAACAAATATTCCAAGCATTTCATTAGGGTCGCACGAAGTCGCACTTGTAGATTTAACTGCTGCATATGCTGCAATTGCAAATGATGGCGTGTATAATGTACCAGTTGGTATATCGAAGATTATGGCTGGTGGCCTGGAGTTATATCATGTTATTAGTAGGCCGCATCGCGTCGTTTCACAAAATATAGTCTCTGTTATGGATAGCATGATGAAAAATACTGTACTTACAGGCACAGGGAGGCGTGCCCACATTGAGGGACAAAACTTTAGGGGAAAGACTGGCACAAGCCAGGATCATAGAGATGCACTCTTTATAGGATATAACAATAAAATAACTTTAGGCATTTGGGTTGGTAATGACGATAACAAGCCTATGGACGGCGTGACCGGGGCAACAATCCCTGCACTTATATTCAAGGAATTTTTCTCAAACCTTGATTTACAAGATAGTAATTAAATTTCTTTTAATAAGCTGCATTGCCGTGATTCTTGGCCAACAACCCTTAAATGGTTTGTATATCATGAGCTGTATATAACTAGCTTGTATAGCATAGG
>NZ_JAJBJB010000221.1 GCF_021811845.1 Candidatus Cyrtobacter zanobii
GTTTAATATCATCAAGTTGCCATAGTTGAGCTGAAGCAACAGTCTCTCATGATTCTCTGAGCCATTTGAAGACGGCTTCTTCATCAAAGTCGATCTGAGACTCGTCAATCAACAAGCTCCAAATAACGTCAACTTCTTTTCTCGAAATTGTGTAGGAAGAGTGGGACGCCAAAAACTTGATAAATTCAAGTCTCTCTGTTATGTTGGTCTTGTGATCGTATCCGCCTTCAAACACGAACTCATGTGCCTTTTGCTTCTCTTTGACTTCACCGAGTCTTGATTGGGTAATCTTGCTGTACTTCACTAAATTATCAAGGAGCACGTCAACAAGGCCTTCATTGTCAATGTAGTGGCGAATGCAGGCTGATGTGCAAATAATGTTATCGTCTTCGGTTGTCTTTTGCTCGATTTCATCTTGAGCTTCCTTTGTTCGCCTCTCATCATCAGAATCTGCTTGTCTCCTTGTATCAAAATGAGTGAGCACATACTCAACTTCTCTGAATAGGCTTCGGAGTATTCTTATTGTATTAATCGATGCAACACCGTTTCTAAGATTGTCCAGACAGTTTATAAAATATGGTTTTGCTTCCGAGTACTTGAACTTTTTCATCAATTCGCAGAACTTTGTGATTGCAATACTGGAGATTTCTAAGTATTTAGTTTGACCAGTTGAAAATCTCCATAATAAATCAGCAATGCTTTTTGATTGCTCGGGTGATCCTCTTGAATATTTGCCCATTTCAGAAATACAGCTTATAGCCTCTGGAGTAATTATTGCATCACTACTTTCAAGGAACTTATTTAAGAACTGCATCACGTGATGGCTTTGCATTGGTGTTGATGTTTCTTCGATAATATTGTAG
>NZ_JAJBJB010000081.1 GCF_021811845.1 Candidatus Cyrtobacter zanobii
AAATGTCTTGGGATTTCTGCGTATCTTGGTGTATCTTAGGGACATGGAGATCCTCTTTGATCAGTAAGTCTCCATACCTTTTATACATATTTTAACAAAATTCATACTTACGCAGCAGGTCTATTATCTTATTGACTTGCTCATATAGTCCTGCAGATCCATTGTTTACATAACCACTTTATTTCCGTCCATATCAACAACACATTTTCCATTCTTTTTTGAAAATATCAGTATACAATTCATCCACCACTAAGATCGCTATATTCTCATGCTCCTTACCCCTCTTGCAACAAATTCTCTAGCTTTTCACGCATGAATAAATTCAAATAATGCATCAATTATTAACGCTATATACAGCCCTACTGTATGGCACATACAATCTAGGGGCGAATATCACTGTAATTATCAATTGATATATGAAAGAAGAACAAAGGGTACAACTTGAAGCGCTAATAAGTGCACTTACTCAACTTACTCAGGATAATATAGACTATACAAGATTAGATGCTGCCATTGCCGGCTTCAAAGGCGAGCAAGATTTAAAATGGCTGGGGAATAGTACTAATAAAACATCATATGCTGATGCAAGGCGCTTTTGGTCAGCATGTCGCAAAGCAATAGCGAATACTAATGGGAGTACCGCATTACTAGACAGGCTAATCACTTTACTTTCTCCAACAGCATATAATGCTAAAGCTAATGCCCAAACCCCAAGTATGATGCAGAATAGGGGCGTTTTGTTGATCACACTATTGCTTAATTGCATTTTATGTTGTCAGCACAGCCCCACAGGGACTTATAAGTTGCATACAGCGTCATCATGGTACAATAATGCAATTAAGCATACTCTTCTCAAGATTCCAAAAGAGATTTTACAAGATCAAGAAGTAGTAAACGTAAAGTTTGATAATTTTGGTATTCCTGAATGCGCTGGAGGATCTCTTGAGCTTCCATATACATTGCCCAAGGCTGCTTTTTATCATAATGCACTTAATACGTTATTAAAATCAGTTAAAGGTGTTCCAAACTTTGGTACTAATAGCTTACTGGATGCGTTTTCAGAATTGCTAAAAGAATATGCATACAAGAACACGGCTATTTACATTGATCTTATTCGAGCATTTGCTCGAAATGTACCATTGGAAAATATTGACACAAATCGCAATAATATTTTGCATTATATATATATATCACGGCCTGAAGGGAAAGACTTTGAGGCTGTAATTAACACTTTAAAACCCATAATAGGTGACGATATTATAAAGCGCATGCTACAAGCAAAAAATGAGCAGAATGAAACGCCATTAGATATGGCGCTAAAAAGCCCAGCAGAATGTTGTATTTGGGCAAAAATACAATTCCATGCAAAGATTACTAAGAAGCCTATTATAGATATAATTGGTGCTGAAAATTTTATTCATCTGGTTGATAAAGCTATAGCTGTAGCTCGAACCTCGCCACATACTATTCTTGATATATTAAGTTATTATGTATCATTACGCGAGGAGCAGCGCAATGAGTGTGATATACCGCAAGACAAATTGTCTCGCATGCTATATTTACTACTGGAGTATCGCGGTAATGCCACTCATCGTATGATAGCTAATCATGAGATCTACAACATTATTGATGTACGAGATATTAATGGGTTACCTCTTATAGACGTTACTATGAACCATGAAAATACTGGTCTGCCTATCCAATTTGCCAGTAATCCTTATAGTAACTTGCACCAAAGTTTGTTGAAGGCAGGTGCTAAGAGCATGGGCTGGAATGAAGGAGTTCAAGATGTGTGGAAGGCGGTATTAGCTATGCAGCAAGCTGCACAAAGTACACATCATCACTCTGTTAATTATGCTGTAGCAGCTACTGTTCTTAATATGGAGCTATTTACTGGAGTGAATGTAACAGAAGGAGGGCTTTATCCATCTAGAGATGGTACTAATAAAAAGAAACGCGTATATGATAATGATTTCCTTGAAAAAAACCTGGCAGAATTTGCAATGCGTCTTAAGACAGTATATGACCCCAAAGTTAAGGAATTACAAAATACTACCGATAATGCAAAACTTGGGAAATATGAAGATACCTATGATCGATTTGTTAAGGTTATGGGTAAAACGCACGATTTGACTCATATCGAAAGTGGTGCGAGCCTTAAAGGCATATTTGCGCTACTCAATGCAACAGTAAATAAACTAGAACGTTCTCAACAGGATGACGTTAAGAGAGGTGAAATGGTTACTAATTTCTTTGAAATGGTATTAGCAGAAGGGCTTGATAAAGTGGACAGATGTACAGATGGGTTGTTAAATGCTATCGTAATTGGTTCTCTTGATATACTTGAAGAGGATCCGCGTGCACCACGTATATTCGCATCACCTTATAAAGCTGTAATGGATGCGTTTGATGCATCAAAGAGCATAGATCCTGCCATGATAGCTCACTTTGCTCAATATCTACTACAAAGAATATATGATGAGGCTGCTATTGTAGGGCCTGGAATAGATATAAGCAGGCGATCATACTCAGCTGCATCTTTGATACAGATGTCTATGTTACGTGAAAAACTTTTAACACCTGAAGAGGCTGACGAACTCGGTATGCATTACGGTGATCCTAATAATGGTGATACTGATACTTACGAAGAGGTTTTAAAAAAAAGACATGACCCTACTAGAATGCTTAGAGGCATGATTAAGGGTTATATTATGGGGACGGCGGGGCAAGAAATGAGTAGGTTGAAAAGATATATAGAGCAATATGCAAATGCAAATAGAGGCATTATTGGAGAGGCTATAGCAAATCAGATGCTAGAACTAGCTCGCAACGGAGATCAAAGAGCACTTGAATCTATGTATGGAAAAGTTTGTACATCGATAGATATTCTAATTGATGATACAGCACAATCATTTATACAACATAATGCGCTAAGAAATCTGCTCGAATTTGTTAAAAATGAAATGGAGTGTAATGCGGATGAGCAGAGAAGAAAATCGCTTGATGAAGCTGTAGCTGTAGCGATATTTTTATATGAGGATGCCGTGCTAAATAATAAAGTCTTTCCATATGCGCTCGTTAATGCAAGATTTCAAAATATTATGTTGCAGTATTGCCGTACTGACAAAGAGCGAACAATACTAGGTATGGCGCTAAGGGCTATGGGACTGGAGGTTGTGAATGGCGCTGCTGCACTTGCTCATTGTAAGGGTGTGCGCTTACTCATACAGATGGAGGGTAATTATGGTGGCGTGAATAGTGCCGCTCATGCAATAGATATGCTACATAGAGAATTTTTGAATATAGATGATGCTGAATTAACTATACAATTAATAGAAGATGGGACAACAGTAGCTGGCATGCGAGATTGGCTCAAGATTATTAAGTCACATAGAGAATTTTTGAAGAACCATCAGAATTATGCTAAACTGATTGCAAAATTAATGCGGGATGGGGCCCAAATCAATGATATAGGACATTTGCTCTGCGTTATTACTAATGGAAACGATATTGATGAAAATGATATTAAACTTATACAACAGCTTGAAGATTCTGAGCAATTAAAGGCTTTTCTCAAAAATTGTGAAGAAAGGAAAGGCGTAGTACCTACACCTGCACCAATGCCCGCACCATTACTACCTACACCTGCATCAACGGCGCCTGTAAAGGACGAAGCAGGCATAAATAGCCACGGCTTATCTCCATTTTATTTAGATTTATTTAATCGTATTCAGAATAATGTACTGAATATAAGTTATATTCTAGATAATCAAGAAACTCAGCAAGGTAATCCACGGGCCATAGCTTCACTTATTAGTGAAGTAAGTCGCGATTTGGGCAAAATGATCCATATGATAGACAAACATCCTACTCATTCCAAGAATGGGGAGCTTGTAACACAATTATATGGAGATCAACGTAAATTAGAGCGTTATAATAAAGAGTTAAGTAACAAATTAAATGGATTGGAAAAACTTAGCTTGAAATCATCTGATATGCTGTACAGAACACTAAATAGGACAGCGCTAATTATATTCAGTATCATGGATGCATTGTATAAGATATTTGATATAGAGCCTGTAAGGAATTTTACTTCAAAGGTAACTGAAATGTTAGGTATGGGGTCGCTGCACACAAGATAAACACAATATATAAGTTATGACGCAATAATGGTATTATGAAGAATTATGTAAAAATGTGGTATAAGGTCGTAAGGGTGGCAGCAAGGAGTTTGCAGAGGGCAATTTTTGTGATTTCTTGAAAAAACATTCTCAAAAATATAACGCTGGAGGGTGGTTAGCTATACCTATAGAGCCCTCAGTTTATGGGAATTATTGTTTTTGGACTTTCCCGTAAAAGATTATTAATGGGGAAAAATACAGTTTTGGTTGTGCAAATGTGTTTGGAGGTTGATGAGAAAACATTCCCTAAAGTGTCTCATCTAGCGAAAGTAATTGATAAAGATGCTGATAGAAATAAGATAATACGGTATGTATAAAAAGGGCATTGTTAAATAACGAATGACAATAAATCTTTCAAGAACAAAAGAAGCAAAGAATGTGCTATAGCTTAGGCATAAGAGGTTGAGACAAATCCTATGTATTAATCGATTGAAATCTAATTTATTTATCTTTTGAAAATATCTCAGGTTTTATTGCCTATGCTATATCATATCAATAGCTTTACTGTACCGCTTGGTCTTTCTGTTGAATCTAGCAAGATAATATCTAATAAGGGAATTTTTACTTTCAACTAAGGAGGTTTCAGACTTAGTTTTATAATAGACCTGCTGCGTAAGTATGAATTTTGTTAAAATATGTATAAAAGGTATGGAGACTTACTGATCAAAGAGGATCTCCATGTCCCTAAGATACACCAAGATACGCAGAAATCCCAAGACATTT
>NZ_JAJBJB010000082.1 GCF_021811845.1 Candidatus Cyrtobacter zanobii
TTTTTCTATTAAATTCCACTCTTTATCACTAGTGTCGCTACTATATTTGTTTGGCATTCTTATTCCCTTTTAATGCCTTAATACCACATTCCTTTCAACATTTCATCTTTTACGTGACTGGTTCTTAATTTCGTTAAAATACATATAACTTATTTATATTGATTATTATACAACACACCCACTCGATATAAACCTCTCCGTTGCTAGAGTTGTCAGCACCTCTGTTGTTCTGATTTTGTACTCTATTGCTCTTAAGCTCGCCATGTCTTGCTTTTCTGATAGCTTCTTCATGATGTTTGATTTAAGATCAACAAGTGATACGTTACTATGCTTCTTCATTGTATAGCTGTCATATAGGTGATTATACATGTGTTTGTAGTCTGTATTATGGACTAGGCTTACTGTTGATACCATTGGGTGAATTTTGTTAGAGATACCGTATTTGTCTCCATCCTGCTGATATTGTTTTGAAATAAGGTAATTATTGAACTCTTCTTTGCTTTCCTCTTTTTGAATCATGCTAGAGAGTTTCTCTGTTACTGCATTTGCTATCTCTTTTATTTTTTGAGTTTTATTAGCTTCTATTTTGTTCATATCTAGCTCTCTATCTCCTATACCATAATCCCCTCCCTGGATTCTTTGTATGGTCTCTTCTTGGATTAACCATGAAAAGTTTGCTCTGAATGTCTTCTTCTTTTCTCCCATGAGAAATGAGCTACTGTTTACTGCTATAGCATAGGCTTTCCATTTTTCCTTGTCTTTGCTGAAGTACTTGTTCCATATGTATAACAATTGCCCTTGATTCTTGCCTGATGCATAAAATGGTATTGGGTTACATGAGTGCTTGAATGCTTCGTTCCATTCTTCTTTCATTGTTTTGAGATCTTGCTGCTCTTCTTGGCTAAGTATCTTGCTTTGCTTCTTGTGTGGCTTATTTCGTGGTTGTTCTTCAAGCTCTTTGGTATTATTGGGCATATTAGCTACTTGATAGACTGGTAGATCAGATCCTTGAGCTTCTGATTCTCGCTCAGAGACTTGTGGTTCTTCTTGCTCAAGGTTACTGGCTATAACCCCATATTCTCCTTGCTGGACCTTGTGTATTACGTCTTCTCTTGTGAGAAATGCAAATCGTGGTTTGAATCCATTACTGACTTTACCCATTAGATATCCACTGCTTGCTACTTTTTTGGCGTATGTTGCCCAAATATCTAGATCGTTTTTAAAGTGGGTTTTAAGGAGCTCTAATAGCTTAGCTGGGGTTTTTATGGTTGTATATCCATTGGTTGTAACTGTTGTGATCTGTACATCAGGTACATTGCTGTTCCACAGATTAATCATTTGAGCGATCGTCTCTTGCTCTGTGGTTTGTGTGGTAGGGGTCTTAGACTGTTTTGTTGATGGCGCAGGGCCCTTTTTAATCAAATATTCACACTTAAAATTATCCTCTTCCTCATTAGAAGAATTAATTATTGTATAGTTATTAATTGTTATGATCTGTTCATTTTGAGCAGATCGATCTGCTCGTTTTTTTTCTATATTTTGCTTAGTATCATCACATGATACTGTATTGGTATAAAGGGGATCTCTCAATATTTCTTCAAGCCTCTCCATATCTACTGTATACCATTTTGTATGATTCCATTTATAGGCATTTACTTGTTTGGATAAAAGTACCCCTATATCTTCCAGTGCTTTTATAACCCTTCTTATTTTGGATGGTGACCAGAACTGTAATAATTTATGCCAGCCTTGAAGTGAATTATATATCCAGTATCCAGACAAACCATTTACGTTTCTGCCACATTTTTGAATCCATATTAGTAGAGTATGTAGCAAAACCGCATATGCATTTTTTTTTAATTTAAACAACTTTGGTTTGATTCGAGCATGAGAATACACGTCTGATAGAATGTTTTGCATCATAATAACAATAAATTATGTTAAAATGAGCACTAAAAACCCATTGCATTTTCTTATAAAAATGCTATAACTTCGGACGGTTTTGGTCCCTGGGTGCGGGTTTGTAGCACTCAAATCTTTTATAAAGAAAGATATAAAAATAATCACAATATAATCATATACGGTACTTTTATTGCGCATGTCAAGAGGGGGGGTGATGCTTTTTATATAGCCGAACATAAAAATGACGCTGTTATTACTTGTGTGTTGTATGCTGTGATGCTACTAGGCATATCTTAGACCTGTTTTGGGGGGCTGATATAGGTCTTGTTTAAACATATAATAAAATAAGCACCGTCAATTTCTAGCGATATTAAGGAAATGGAATTTGACGAGATGTGGCATTTTATTGGGTCAAAAAAACAAATACTGGATCATCAAGGCGTTGGATCGTGGCTCAAAACGAACTATTGCCTGGGTTACAGGTCGTCGTGATGCTTCAACCTTTAGACAATTGTATGACAAAGTCAAACATCTAAAAAATTGCACATTTTTTACGGATAATTGGCATGTATTTTCGAAAATTTTACCGAAAGACATTATCGGCAAAAAAGGCACTGTTTGTATAGAGCGTGATAATACAAGGCATTGTTTAGGTCGCATGACCAGGCGCACAAAAATCGTCTCCAAAAAGGGGGAAATGGTTTACGGCTCGATCAAGCTTTGGGTGGCTCTTTCAACGCTAGAAATCTTTGCCCATTATCAGGAGGCTTTTCTATCTATGTTTAGGTGAGAGCTCTCTTCTTCATAATACCTTTTGTTAATCCCGTCTATTTTGCAAAATTTGGATGTGAGAACGATAAGATGGAGACCTATATTAGGCATCTTTATGACCCACAAAGGCGATATAAAACAGGCCATTTTAATCTGTATTAGTCAAGATTTAATCTATATTTGTGAGGCGGTGCCACAGAAAAATGGGTCTTGGCTAAAAAGATGTGCAGAAAATTGCAATGCGACGCCTTTTCACCTTTTAAACACTTACTATTGTAACTCTTTTATGGCTCTATATCCATATCTATATTTCCACCTTCTATTATTTTATAAATTTTTTTCTTTGTATGTTTCTCATATTCTTGTTTTAGTAGTCTAAAAATAATTTTACTCTTTGTGCAGGATTCTTCTATAGCGCGCTCCTCTAAAAATTGAGCAATTTTCTCATCAAAGCTTATATATATTCTTCTTTTATTTTTAAGAGACATTATAATATATTTTATAAGTATGGTTGTAATTTATCTAATTTTTCTGCAATTGCTTCTTTAATAAATTGATTTCTTGTAGTTATACTCATACTATCCCCAACATATGAATCTATTGCTTGTATCACCTTAATAGGTAATCTTACAGTGATTTTGAGTTGGGCCACACCTTTCTTTAATGGCTGGTTTTCTCCCATAGGACTTGACCCGCCCTTATTTATAATTGATTCTATGAGATTTTTTCCGCCATGACTGTCTTTATTTTGCTTTGGCTTTCTAGAAATAGCCATTTTATTTATTAAAAACATTTTTATAAAGATTTTGCATTTCAGCTATAGCTTTTGGATCAGAATTTTTTACTTCATGTACAGCTTTCCCTTCAGATGCGGCATTCCCAAAAGCCTTTCTATTACAAATGACCACGTCATACATTTTTATATTTTCCTTTTCTCTTAGTAGCTCTCTAGCTTCTAAATTATCATAACCTCTTAAATCGGCCCTATTTAGAAACGCATATGATTGCAAAAGAGGGTTAATTTGCTTTATTTCCTCTACTATTGCAGCAACCGCGTCTAACGTCCAAAGATCAAAGCTTCTAGGAATAAATGGTACAATTAACATATTTGCGATGGATAGAGCGGCTCGTTGATTCACTGTATCTCTTCCACCAGCATCTACTATTATATCATCATACTTACTTTGTAATTTTAATATTTCAGATCTTATGGCTTTGCCAGATAGCTTAATACATGTATATGATCTTAGATCTTCATCAGATGATGCTCTGAGAGAAGAAAAATCAAAGCTTGTTTCTTGATCATCTGCATCAACAAGTAAAACGTCTTTATTATCATACGCCCTCATGATTGCTAAATGCGTGGCGATAGTAGTTTTGCCTGAGCCACCCTTTATTCCTCCCGTTACAACAATCATTCCTCAATCATATATACATAACTTTTTTAGTATTCACACATTATAAATAAAGTAAAGTATAAAGATGTACAAAAGACATATGTTATAGGTCTTTTAGCCCCACAATATGACCCTAAGAGCCATCTTTTATATGCCTGATATATGTTTATCATAACAGCTATAACTTAGGCTCTGAAGCATGAGACTTTTAAATAAATAAATCAAAAAAGATCAATAGTTTACGGGCTTAAAGTGTCTCGTCCTGAGTTGTCAAAGCTATAGGCAAAAATCAGGCTTGATAAATTATTCGGGCCCATTTACAAATTAGGTAAAAACCTTTTAATTTTTTCCTTATATGTCATTTCTATTAATTTCTCATCCTCTTTGGTAAGGCTTTTAGTTCCAAGGGCTTTAATGTGAATGTACCCATCTAGTATAATCTTTGCCAGTTCTTGCCAATTTACATCTTGGCTTTGTATGTTGTTATGATCTGTAATTTCGCATTTTGGCACTGCGTCTAAGCTGTTCAGTGCTTTATTTTTAACATACTGACTGATTGAGATATTTTCTTTTTGTGCAAGCTTTTCCAAGATATGCTTTTCTTCTTCGGTGAGCCTAATGGAAATTATCATATTACATAATGACTAAAAAATAACTTTGGATCCAATATTTTCTTATGCGAGGTCTCCTCGATCTTTATAGTCTCATTTTGCTCTTTTGGCATATGTTTTTGCAAATCCAGATTTACCTGGCCTATACGCTCTTTATACTTCAAGATAGCCTTGGTGGCAGGAAAACTAGAAACCTTGAGTACAAGCTCTAGGTTTGGCAT
>NZ_JAJBJB010000083.1 GCF_021811845.1 Candidatus Cyrtobacter zanobii
GGCTAATTATCTGAAATTTGGGATATGATTCTCTTTATATAAAAACAAATTTTTCATATGTGTTATAATTTTAAATTATTGCGAGTTTATATCACAAAAAATATTTATAAATAAAACCTATATTGTCATATTCATTATTGCCTGATAGGCGGAAACCAGCTTGTTTCTAACTGTTAGGAACTCCTCGAGTGCAACTTCAGATTCGTTGATTGCTGCAAGTACCTTCACAGAACCAGAAGCAAAATCGCGATCTGATACTGCTTTCTTTATAGCAAAATCAGCTTCTTTGACCTTATTAATCTTTTCTTTAGCCCATTTTCTTAATGTTCCAACATGTTCCAATGCAGCGGAGCTAGCAGCTATACTATTTTGTGGTATAGTGGCCTGGTTAACGGATTGCATAATCTTTGCAAAACTTCCCTGCTGGTTGGTAGGATCGGGTTGCTTGATATTGATGGCAGTTCCCTTAAATTGGTCCGCATATCCAGCAATCCTCTTATAAGCATTAGTAATATTTGACATTATCTCATTGACTCTAATAATTTTGCTCTAAGTTGTTTTGTAACATCATAAGATGTCGCATTTGCCTGAAATATTCTTTTAGCCTCAGCCATATCAATATTCTCTAGCACTGTATTAACATTTGAAGTCTTTACCTCCCCATATTGATTGGCGGCAATATGATTGGGGTCGAACCTGAAATTAAATGGTGTGATAAGGTCTTCTTTTATATCTTCAACCTCAATTTCAAAATCATTTTTTGGCGATTTTTTGAAAAAAATGATCTTTCTAACATATGGGTCTACATCAGGGGAATTAGCAACGTTATCAGCATTTGCTATATTTTGTGCTATTATTTTAATCCTTTGGCTTTGCGCATCCATGCCAGACATCGCTGCCTTTGCAGCTTCTTGGAGGGAGAAATCCTGTGCAATGGACTGAATACTAACCAATGCACAGATTAGTATACTAGATAAAGCTGTAATTATACTATTTATCATTGGTTGCCAATTTAGTAATAGAACGGGCTTTGTTGTAGATGTGCAGAGCACTTTTGAGTGCTGCAGCATTTGTATCTTTTTGCGTTAATTCTTTCTGCAGATCAACGCCATTACCATCAATAGTAACTTGTATATCCCGTTTTTCCGTAACCTCAAACTCGCTGTCATTAGCATAATGCATGTGTGAGGGGTTAGTTACATATAAAGCTATGGATGATCTTTCGGTTGGATGCAATTCCAGCGGGATATAGCCAGGAGTAGATGCATTTGCTATGTTCTTAGAGATAACAGCATCCTTTTTTGCAAAAAAATCTACATACTGCGCTATATCTGAAAGCACAGAACTAGGAAAGCAGTGTGTACAGACTGTAAAATACAGTATACAAAAAACCCATGCACGCCTCATTGTGCAATATTATTAATATAAGACCTCACCAAGAAATTAAACAGAATAAAGTAAAAATTGTAAAGATCTTTATATAAACATAATATTATTTGTGCGGCATTTGCCTATGCGATCGGCATTTGCATCGCCTTATTACTATATCATTTCTAATATTAGAATATAGGACTTACAGCTTTTTGCGCCTTCATTTATTATCCTTAATTATTTAGGAAATGAACTTGAGCAATAGGATTGGTGGCTCTGTGGATTTTGCGCTAGATGTATTAGATAGGGTATTCAGAGACGATTTTAAAAGTTTTTTAGTCAAAACATTTTATCATCTAAATCCAGAAAAAGAGTTTCTTGATAACTGGCATCTTGATCTCTTTTGCGAATATCTAAGTGCAATTGCTTCAGGTGATATAAAACGATTAATAGTGAATGTACCACCAAGGTCATTAAAATCTATATGTTTTAATGTTGCATGGCCAGCATGGGTGATCGGCAATAATCCAGCTACTAAAATAATTTCTGCTAGTTATAGCCAAGCAATAAGTAACAAACATAGTATGGATTTTCAAACTATACTATCCTCAGATTGGTATAGCAGGTCTTTTCCTATGCAGATCATATCAAGTATGAAGAATAAGGTTATAACTGCACAACATGGGTTTAGGATGTCCACATCAATAGGCGGCACATTAACAGGGGAGGGGGCAGATTTTCTAATTGTGGATGACCCGCTCACCCCGATGCAGGCATTAAGTAATAAGTTTCGGCAAAGAGCGCTTTCATGGTTTATGCAGTCATTTATGAGTAGATTAAATGATAAAAGGCGTGGAGCGGTGATCTTAGTTATGCAAAGATTGCACAAAGACGATCTTAGTGGCGCCTTGTTAAAGGCTGGCGGCTGGGAGAGCCTTATATTGCCAGCAATTGCTACTGAAAGAACTAAAATCAATTTTGGTCATATTCAAGTAATAAGAAAGAAAGGTGGGGTGCTGCATTCAGATAGGGATGGCATAAACGATATAGAAAAGGCTAAAAAGGAGTTAGGATCCTATGCATTTGCCTCGCAATACCAGCAGAGCCCAGAGCAAATTGAGACTGGTATCATCAATCCAAAGTGGTTGGTGAGATACAGTGAGTCCCCTAATTTTGAGAAAATTTATCAAAGTTGGGATTGTGCAATAAAATGTGGCGACAAATCGGATTATACAGTTTGCGCAACATTTGGAACTTATGGTGATAAAATATACCTAATTGATATATTAAGAAAAAAACTAATATATTCAAAACTAAAGGTCTTAATAACAGAGCTGGCTGATAAATACCAACCTACTAATATTTTAATCGAAGATAAAGCAAGCGGGCAGCAGCTACTACAGGAATTAAAGCATGAGCTTCCTGTTGTGAGGTGCTTACCAAAATGGGATAAACAGACAAGGCTTATAATCTCTTCATATAATATAGAATTAGGTAATTTTCTAATTCCATATAAAGCAAACTGGCTGGATGATTTTGAGTTGGAGCTAACAAATTTTCCTTATGTTGCGCATGATGACCAGGTGGACGCTATAACACAATTCCTGCTATGGTATAAAAATCAAAAAACTACTAACTATAAAATATATCACATCCAAGATTCGTAGCGCACTTGGCTCTATGAGTTATATAAAATACACGATCAGCAGGGGGTTGCGCTATAAACACAATGTGACTTATGCTCTGTAATATTGGCAATAGTACGGTGCCGGATATCTGATTTGAACAGATGACCTACCGCTTACAAGGCGGTTGCTCTACCCCTGAGCTAATCCGGCGTGAAGTAGTCTGGATACATTATTTGGCAGAAAAGAGCAATATGCGAATTACATAAACTTAATTTATATTTGTAACAAGCGCTATGTCAAAGTTCTGTCGCGTCTCAATTTCCATTTGGTACTTAAAAACGTTGTTTTAATATAGCAAACTAAGACTTTGAATGGGCTATTAATCTCTTTATTGCTCTTATCCTTCGCATGTAACAACATACTTTACTGTTTTTGTATAGATGAACACAATTTGTACGTAAAATATAAGATAGGTAGTATAAGAGCTAAAATTAGTACTTATATATTGGTATAAATATAGCAGCTCTAGCACAGCTACGCATGGAACACCTAAAAGCAAAAAAACTAAAAAAGTTCTGATAGATATGATTATGGATAGTAAATAGAAGCGCTCCACTAATCTCTTTTTACTTTTTGCAAATAAAAAACAATATACCAAGGAAAAGAAGTGTATTATGAACGCTGGAACAGCAACATAACAGATCAGGTCACGAAAATGACCTTCGGAATTGGTATACAATATGAAAAAAACAGGGCCAAGAACATAGGACAAGATGTGTGCAGCAAAGTACATATAGCAGAGGCAAATGAGATTGAGAAATAAATAGAGACGATTTATGCCAAATTATCTCTTATTTATGCTTTGCAAATTGTCTCATGCTCTGTTGCCCAAGCTATACCATCCGACATCCTTTCCTTGGCAACATCACGCAATTGCGAGCTAAACATAGCACTTAACTATTACTCTCCGCACTTAATACGCGTCCTCTGCATCTGTTGCAGCTTTCCTAACGCAGCTTCTAAGGAGGCCAAAGCAACCACCGCCTCCACCGCCTCCACTAAACATACAAGAAGGGAATTGGCATCAACAACAGGTGGAAATGTAATAGCTTTAGTAAACGCTTGATCAATCTGATTGAAAATGTCAAAGACACCACTAAATATATGGTCATTATCTTGAATAACAATATATTGTAGTGCTGTAGCAGTATCACGGCAGGCGAGCTCATCTATGAATAATAAGAGCCACAAAAAATAATTCCCGTCAGGATAACGTACCACTATGCTATCCGTCAAGCGCGACTTCAAGGGGGTATTACTTGCCAATAAATGGTAGTTGTGAATGGACCAATATTATTGGTGGTTTATTTATATACTTTATATAAAGTAGTTGACAAATATGTGATAGATTTGATGCTACTAAAGGCCAAAAGGGATAAAAGAGCTGCTAAAGCTTACAGATGCAGCAGGGGGCGCCCCTTTTTACATACATCATGCTATTGAGCAGGCTTCTTGTTTCAATTTACTCCATAAAATAGGAGAGAGTTTTCACCTAAACATAGATAGAAAAGCCTCCTGATAATGGGCAAAGATTTCTGGCGTTGAAAGAGCCACCCAAAGCTTGATCGAGCCGTAAACCATTTCCCCTTTTTTGGAGACGATTTTTGTGCGCCTGGTCATGCGACCTTGCCTTGTATTATCATGCTCTATACAAACGGTGCCTTTTTTGCCGATAATGTCTTTCGGTAAAATTTTCGAAAATACATTATCCGACCCGAGCTGCATTTAAGCTTTTAGGATAAAGTTAGCTAAGAAGGAGGATTTATCGGACTTGAATTGGTAATTTATAAGCCCAGCTAACAGGTGAGCGAACGCATTTATTGGCGATCTATGTCTATG
>NZ_JAJBJB010000084.1 GCF_021811845.1 Candidatus Cyrtobacter zanobii
CGAATATACAATGTAACTAGAAGTACGGCTAAGTATAATTTATTTCGCAATAAAGCAAAGCTTGCATAAGTATTTGCAGTTAAAGCATCATAAAGTGCTACCAACTTTGCAAATACCTATCATTGAATTAATTTAATCAATAAAATTACTTTTCGTGCAATAATTTGATATCGCTTTATGAATATCATTTAAGTATCCTTATTATATATCTCATGCTTGCGCATCATGGATACAATTTATCGGCATTGCTTACTAAGGATAGAAAAAGTACGCTTGAGAATATATTTTTTGAAATCTTCGCGAATTTTGTGCAAATTCTCACGAAAAATTGCTGGATTAATGCTTTTTCTCAACAAAGCTATCTTTGATAAGCAATACAAATTTATCAGCATGCAATACACATTATTCGCAACAACTCGCACCACAAACTACAGTACCACAATGAAAGCTCTAGGCTACGCTCACATGCTTATAATATATCTCCGAGACATATCTACGCCCCTTTTCACCACGTTTTAATTGCACAACGATATCCACAACATTGAGTATATACTCACGAATCTGAGCTGGTGGCATACCAAGCCCAGCTTGCATGACCATAAGCTTCAGCTGCTCAAGCGCCATTGTTGGCGTATCTGCGTGCAAAGTTGAGATAGAGCCAGGATGCCCAGTATTTATAGCCCTTAAAAAACTAAATGCCTCGGCCCCTCTAAGCTCCCCCACAATTATTCTATCGGGCCTTAACCTGAGGCACGCCTCTATAAGATCTTGAGTTGTAACCTTTGCCCTGCCTTGCCCCCCCTTAGAAGCTAGTAAATGAAGCCTATTAGGATGGTCACTCAATACAATTTCCCTCGCGTCTTCACATGTAATAATACGCTCATCGCTAGGAATCGCCCTTAGCATGGCATTTGTAAATGTTGTCTTACCAGTAGATGTACCACCACTTATGACTATATTCTTCTTATAAAGAACGGCCTTATACAAGAATTCCTTGATTTTATTTTGGTTAAGTAATGCAGTAAGCTCAACACTCTTTTCATCAACTTCTTCTTTAATTGCAGTGGTATCAAATGCCCCCAATTTTTCATACCCATCAAGATCAAGATTCATTGAAGAAGGCTTTCTGATTGATATGCCAACAGTCTTCACTTCACATGCTGGCGGAATTACTATCTGTATTCTAAATCCAGTAGGTAAAGTAGCAGATAAAAGTGGCGTTTCTTCACTTATTTTTTGTTCAGTAGACTGCGCAACAAGCATGGCAAGTGATTTAAGATGCTCAAAGTCTAACTCCAGTATCTTTTCCATGTATATATTGCCACGCTTTTCTACCCAAACTTCACCAGGCACATTAATCGATATCTCATTGACACCATCTTCTTGGAATATTCTATTCAGTGGCTCAAGATACGTATGCAGGGCTGTTAAGCTACTCATTCTCAAATCTAAAACAAATCGCCGATATCGAGTCTATAAAGATAGAGATAGTAAGTAAAGTACTTAATAACACAACTACAACTTGACATGCAGCATCACAGACATGGGACAACCAACAGTGACCTTCTCAAACTACTTGAGCCAAACAAAACATCGCCAAAACACATCCCAAGGATACACTGGCAACACAACCTTCACTCCGGTTGCTTCACTCCCTCCTTATCAACAGACATAATCAATGCATCTAGGTCGGTCTGCGAACATAGCCCCAACAGTACAGGATCTTTAGCCTGTATAGATGCAAAATTTTTATAAGTTTTATCCTTAATTGAAGCAACAGTAGCTTTGGTAGAGCCTATAAGCTTCGCAATCTGAGCTACACTAATCTGGGAAAAATTCTTTAGTAACCAGTACGCCGCATTAGGCTTATCCTGCCTGCGCGCAACTGGCACATATTTAGATGCCTTTTTCTTCTTCATTTCCTTACTCATCATGCGCACAGCATGATCAGTAAAACGAAGCACAGCGGTAGGATCAGCCTCACCCCTTCTTATCTCCTCAAGCGTAAGTTGATGATTATATATAGGGCTGATCTCTTTTATCCCCTTAGCAACCTCACCATCTGCCATACCCTGAATCTCTGCAACGTGAAAGCCACAAAAATCAGCAATCTGCTTAAACGTTAAAGAAGTATTCTTTATAAGCCAGGTTGCGGTAGCCTTAGGCATAAGAGGAACGTTCTGCATCTTATAAATATTAACGAACCACAATTCGCCAAATGGTAACTATTCTACGCTATTTTGTCAAATGCTTTGTCTATACTAGGCATAAGAACCACCCACGCCATGGATCACCACAATCGACATAACACGCTGATCCAGGTCACAGCTACCTCACATTATGTGCAAATTACAAAATTTATAAATCAGCACATATAACGTATACATAAAGATCACTCACCGTCATCTGTTATCTGATGACTCGGCTGCCTTCTTCTTCTATCTTTTTTCAAAACACCCTGCAATGTGCGTAAAGATATATTCTCAGTAATATATCTTTCTACCTCAGTAGAAAGCTCAGGTATCTTGCCATGAAATAAATGGTTTGCTCCATATATTGGGAAATACTCAATAGAGGAATTTTTTTGCTTACTCAACCTCTCGTATAACGAAAATACTGCTGCCTCAGAAACCACTTCATCATCTGTACCATGTATTATGAAGCCAGGGGTTGGGCATGGCGTTAAGAAGCTAAAATCATAATCTGGCGGTGATGCAACTATAAAGGCAACTATCTCAGGCCTCCTCATCAGAAGCTGCAATGCAACCCATGCACCAAAAGAAAATCCAGCTATCCAATATGCAGGCGCACCAGGATTCTGTGATTGTAGCCAATCTAAAGCAATCGCAGCATCAAGCAGCTCACCAACACCATTATCGAATTCGCCCTCAGACCTCCCAACACCACGAAAATTAAACCTAAGCACAGAAAACCCCTTTTTTGCAAATGAATGAAACATGCTATAAACAACCTTGTTGTTCATGGTACCACCCTGTTGTGGGTGTGGATGAAGTACTAATGCAACAGGGTGACTAAAGTCATCAGATTTATGGTACTTACCCTCAATCCTACCAGCGGAACCATTAATGATTACATCTTTTGTTTTCATTGTTATAAAATAACAAAACTCAATATTATAAATGTTGACTATTTTAGGAGGGTATCCTAGGATGTCACTCCGTGCGGCACGTTTTATACTGAGCGCTTACGTAGATATAGATTGATTGTTTGGTAAAATAAAGTGTTTTTGAGTACAAAGGGTAGATATGCTGTTATGTCCATGCTTGAGATCGCTTCTTTGGGTTTAAATGAACCAGTACAATTAGCTAAAATTTCTGCAAGTCAGGGTATAGGTGTTGCATATTTGGAGAAAATCTTCTCCAGTTTAAAAAAGGCAAATATAGTATCTGCGTTTAGGGGGCCTGGAGGAGGTTATAGTTTTACGAACAAAGACGTAACAGTTCTAGATATAATTAAAGCGGCTGGTGAAAAAATAGAAATGACAAGGTGTAAGGGCGCTGGCTGCATGCCTGGCGGTGTAGTCTGCAAGGCCCATAAAATCTGGGAGGGGATAGAAAATCATATCACTCACTATCTTTCATCTTTAAAAATCTCTGAAATTGCCAATTCAAAAGGTGGCGTAGAGTTTCTTGCTCAATTGGATAGTGTATCCAAGGAGTCAGTCTATTTTGATAACAATGCCACAACGTCCACCTTACCTAGCGTTGCTAAGAAGATGGCAAAGATCCTACAAAAACCGTTAAACCCATCATCAGTGCATACCTTTGGCAAGGATGCAAAAAAAATTCTAGAAGCTACTAGGGCTAACATACTCGCAGCGTTGAATGCTGGAGATAATTATAGGTTAATCTTTACATCTTCTGGCACAGAGGCAAACAATATGGCAATTAACTCGTTTGGTAGATGCGTGACTTCTGGTATAGAACATAGCTCTATATTACACCACCCCAAGGCGATTAACTGTATACCAGTTCTAAAAAGTGGACAGATTGACATCTCAAAGTTTAAGGAGGTTATTAGCTCTGTTGATAAAAATACCACAGCCTCTATCATGATGGCAAATAATGAAACTGGCGTCTTGCAACCGATTGATCATGTATTGGATTTGTGTTCAACGCATGGTGTATATTTACACACAGATGCAATTCAATCCATGGGAAAGATTAAAATTGACCTTGCCGAATTACCAGTTGATATGATGAGCATATCTGCGCATAAATTCGGTGGACCCACTGGAGTTGGAGCACTCATATACAAAAAAAACATAGAGATTGCCCCAATACTCTTTGGTGGGCATCAAGAATATAATCTCAGACCAGGGACGTATAATATGGTCGCTATTAATGGGTTTGGAGCTGCTATTGATGAATTACAGAACACAATTGAGCTATATGAAAAAACTCGTGAACTCAGAGATTATATAGAAGATAAGATATTATCAGCCTCTGGTGGTAGTGCGGTCATTTTTGGCAAAAATGCTCCAAGATTGCCAAACACATCATCTATAGGAATGTGCTCTACTTCTGCCCATGCGCAACTCATACACTTTGATCTTGAAGGTATTATGCTAAGTGCAGGCTCTGCATGCTCATCTGGCGCCATGAGAACACCGTATGTGCAAATGGCAATGGGATATGAGGAAAAGATTGCCGATTCTGCAATTAGAATCAGTCTATCTCCTACTAACACGATCCTAGAGGCTGACAAATTTATAAGCGCTTGGACCAAAATGTATAATAGATTTATTAATTGATAGTAAAATGAGTACTGCAATATATATGGATTATCA
>NZ_JAJBJB010000222.1 GCF_021811845.1 Candidatus Cyrtobacter zanobii
TCCCAAATTAATTAAAACTGTGTGGCCATTAATTTTTTATTCTTCCTCAATGTCATCAAGACCTCCACGCTTTCTATTTCTCTCTAACAAATCGTCTGGAAATCTTTGAATAATTTCAAGAACTTTTGGTTTGAGCATAATTGTCTTTCTGAAGTTCTTGAGTTTCTTATCCGTCCTCTTTTAAACGTGTTATATATCTTTTCGAGCAGCAGCAAGTTCAGTTCACAGACTTAGTTCAGAATCGACGGAGAGTATTTTTCTTCGTTTCAGTATTCTGCGTACGTCGATGCGCCGAGCTGCTGCTTCTTTATTTAGTAACCGAATATCTTGGTTGTTGAACTGGCTTTGTCAAGCGGGTCGTTGGCGTTGCAGTTGCTTTCAGAAACAACAGAACTTTGCTTTTCGATATCTTTGACTGAGACTAGTCAGTCAATTTAGAGCGCAGCTGTCGTAGTGACAAACTTAGACTTTCTAGCAGTCGATTTCATTTCGGTGTTGACAAGAATGTCTTGGTTTTTGAAGATGTTGTACTTGTACGGATTTAGTTTGAGTTTGTCTTTGTGGTCGACCTGATTGATTTGTTCGCTTTGGGTCTCAGTAAACCTGGCCTTCAAAAACTCATCAATCAGTCTGAGTTTGTTTGGCTTGCTTTTGCCTGCAGCTTTGAGGCTGACTTTGTCTTAGTACTCGGCTGTTCGGTTTTGTCGAGCGCGCCGAGCATCATGTCTTGAAGCATCTTGTGAACAATTTTAGACGTTTTGCCTGAAAATGGATACTTTTGTGCAGTCAAGACTTCTTTGTCATGCACAATATGCGCATAATATACTACTCACAACAGAATTCGAAGCC
>NZ_JAJBJB010000223.1 GCF_021811845.1 Candidatus Cyrtobacter zanobii
CTAACAAATATGGTTGATTATTTAACTCAATTAAATGATATTTTAGTTAAACGAAATTATTTATTATTATATTTGAATACGCAATTAAATGTTTTTTATTTACCGTTATCGTATCAAGTAACATTATGAAATCCGTTAATTCAATTATTTAAACATACAAATACTATTATTAATTCTACTGATTTACATTATTATCAACATTTAAATCAAACATTACCTTTAGTTTTAACTTCTTATTTAAATAATTATAAATCGTTAAATTTATATTTAAATAATCAAGTTGAGATTGATACATTGAAAAATCCTTATCAACCTTTGCGAAAAGGTGTAACTAATATGATCCGTGTACATGCTGATAAGGCTGTTGCAATGCCAATCGATACACGTTTACAAATTCTTGCTGTTTCTCGTGATATTATTCATTCTTGAGCTATTCCATCTGCAGGAATAAAAATTGATTGTATTCCTGGTTATTCATCACATCGTATTACATTTTTTTTACTTTCTGGTATTTATTGAGGACAGTGCATGGAAATTTGTGGTCGTTTTCATCATTGAATGCCAATAGTAGTTTACTTTATTCGACGTGATCTATTTTGTATTTGATGTATTCATTTTATTTTTACTAATAAACAATTAAATATGGTAAATCAAACATTTGAAGTTCATAATAATTACTTAACCTCAAATATTGGTTTATCGATTAATTATTGATTGTATGAAATGTAATTTGATTCGTTAATTGATTTTGTGTATTAAATTTATTTGAATAATTACTATTATTTTCTTCAATTATACTATTTAATAATTCGATCTGTTATTTTATTATATAATATACAATTATGT
>NZ_JAJBJB010000224.1 GCF_021811845.1 Candidatus Cyrtobacter zanobii
ATTTAAAAGATCTATGCTATCTATACGTCCTGGTTCATCAACCGATTTGTCTGTTGCTGTTTCACCCTCTTCTAGTTGAAACTTTGTGCTTTCACTATCGCTCGCTTTCGAAGATAGTCTGAATCCACTCCACGCCTTCCACTGCTTGAACCATTCCATAGAAATAATATACCATTTGGAGTTTTCTTCTATATCCATCTTCGAATTTTCCATTTCTCTCCACATCTTTTCGACTTCTTGTTTTTGTTCATCTTTGTCCACATTTCTGAGTTTTTGATATGGCTTCTCTTTGCTTGTTTTTGATCTTTTTGCATTCGTTCCACTAGACGCATAGGGGATATTTTTAACTCCATCCGACTTAGCTCCTCTGATCCGTTCGTCGATCATTTTCTGGCACTGCTCCATGTTCTGTTTGACATAATCAGTAGTTTCATCCTGAATTTTGATAGAGTGCTTCGATATAAACGATATAAAGCTTTCATAAGCATCATATGCGGATTTGTATTCTTCTCTTTTCATTTCAACCTGCGCCAATGCGAACAGAGACTCTAAGAATAACTTATTTTCCAAGAGCTCTTTGTTCTCCACTTGAATTTTTATAGATTGTTTATAAAATTTTCATGCTTGTTCCTCCGAATCTAATTGCTCGTGTCACTTACCAATTTGAAGCATGACGAAGGGATCAGCACTCTCCATATTCTTTTTAATGTAGAGCCAGTTGTCAAGTGCCTGCTCGAACTTGCCCTCATCCATGAGTCGTAAACCATTTGCCTTCACTTCTTTTACGTTGGAATTTAAAATTTAATTATTGTTTAGTTTATCGCGACAGTTTAGCGCAAACAC
>NZ_JAJBJB010000085.1 GCF_021811845.1 Candidatus Cyrtobacter zanobii
GTATATAGATTGATATAACAGATATAGCAAAATCAGTTCTTGAAAGTAATTTGTAAACGCGAGAGAAAAATAAGCAAGTGTTAGCTATTTCAAATAATCAACAATCTTATGCATTTTCATGCTATTAGAGCCCTTCACTAAGACAGCATCTCCGTTTGCAAGAAACCCTGCAAGTGTATTTATTAGATCGTCCATATTATGAAAATGTAATGCAATTAGATTTTGACCACAAAATTTAGTCATGACCTCATTATGGGCACATTCCATTAAATCCCCAATAGTAAATAGAAAATCTATATTATTGAGTGAAATTTGTGCAGCTAGGCTTCGATGCAGCGCCTCAGCATCATTACCAAGCTCCTTCATATCACCAAGTATGGCAATAGACCTCAGATTAAGTCTTTTTGCATATACAGATAATCCTTTAATTGCAGCCTGAACAGAGAGCGGGCTTGCGTTATATGAATCATCTATAATATGAACCCCTGAAGTAGTTTGAATAATATTACCCCTGCCACTCCATGCACTAACACGAGACGGAAAACTTTCATCAATATCATGCTTAGCAACAGAAACGGCAGCACACGCACATAATATGTTTTGAGCTAGATGCTCACTTATAAATCTATGAAATAGAAGCTCCTTTTTCTGCCCTAAGAGATCTAGGCTTATTTTTGTTTGATAGCCATCAAATTCATATCCTATAATCCTGAAATCACCAGTTTTGCCAAATGTGAATATATTCAACCTATTTCCTATTACTTTTCTTATAATCTCGCTATATATATCGTCTGCATTCAAAATAACACAGCCATCACTATTCATACCATCTATGATTTCTGCTTTAGCATGCGCAATTTCTTCAACGGAGTTAAATTGTGCAAGATGTGCTGGCGCTATACAGCTTATAATTGCAATATCGGGTTTTGCAATTTTTGAGAGAAATGAGATCTCGCCCTTTGCGCTCATGCCCATCTCCAATACACATAAATCAACATCATTAGGGCAGTTAGCCAATGAAAGTGGTAACCCATACTGGTTATTGAAATTGCCCTTACTGCTATGAGAGGGCCCAGCAGTTAATTCTGAGATTATATTTTTAATCGTTGTCTTGCCAACACTTCCAGTCACGCCAAGCACTTTAGTATTTTGAAGGCCGTGATTTCGCTTATATTCAGCAAGCTTTACTAACGCTTTGTGAGTATCTGGAACTTTGATTATGCGCTCCCCACTCGCTTCAATCTCCTGGTTCACTATACAAAGCCCAGCCCCCCTCTCCAAAGCTTTGCTGGCAAAGGCACCACCATCCACATTCTGACCTTTCAGCCCTATAAATATATCTCCGCTACGTAAAGTTTCGGTATTTATAGAAACTCCAGAAAAACCAGTAAGCACGTGATGAAAAGCATCAATGCCAAGAGCCTTACATACACTATCATGCTCCCAAACAGGCATGTTTATAGTTAGAGGAAAAAATCTCTCATAAGCACAAGTACAACCTCCACCATGATCAAAAAGATAATAATCATCTCAAGCCTTGATGAATGTGAATGTTGGAGCTCCGTAGATAAAATGCCGTATAGCTCCTGTATTACGTTTAGCCTTGTATCAAGTACAGAGATTCTCTGTTCAAGCTCCATAAAATAAACAGCCATCTCGTAATACTGCTCATACATGGGCTTTTTCCAGAAAAAATCGGGCGTATCCAGCACGTTTGTATTAAGGCTTGCTGAATTTTTGGCAGAGAACAAGTTTCCTATTTTTTTTGCAAGCTCCTTGCGCGAAAGTGATATTTTCCCTGTTTTGATAAGCTCAAGCGGTATAGACTTATTTTCGTTAATGGTCTTCTCTATATAATTCTCAATTACCTCCAATTTAGCAGATTGAGCAAAACCATAAGAAAGTGAAAGCCTTAGGTGTATTTCGTTGCTCCCAAGCATAACAACATCGCTCTCCTCGTCTATATGAGTCGTGGATTTTTCGCTAAACTTATATTCAAGCTTTTCTACAGTATACGAATAGGATAAATCCTCAGCATACGTAGCAATACTATCCAAGATAGACTTCTGCTCTTGGGCATCTACACCCCAAAATACAATACATCCAAAATCAAAAATAAAAACTGCACTTTCGTGATTTATCTCAAAATAGAGAACATCATAACTTATAGTACAAGAACGACCAGATGCACTAAGCAAATCCAATATTAAATTCAGATTATAGCTAGTACAAGTGCAGTATGAAACAACCTGCATATTAATACTAAACAATTTACTGCTATTATATAGATATGTTGTGGTCAGTCAATGACCCAGACAAAAGGCAATTTAATACAAAAAACTTTTTGAGTTTTTATACAAGCTACAGAGCACTACACAGTATTGATCTTCTTCACAAAGTCTCGGTGCAATTGAGTAAGTCTTGTTCAACCTATATATAATCTCTTTGACAATATAGACAAATAATGTAATGATAAATCGAGTGAATAGTCACTGATTATCGTTACTCTCTTCGTGATTCAAAAAGGCGGATGATTGGTGTGGGTTGTATGCGTCTCAAAATACTCAAGTTACTCATTATTATGCTGGCGCTATCAATAAGCGCACATGCTGCTGATAAGCAGTGCGCCTCATTTATAAATAATCACCTTGAAGACCTAAAGCAGCGCATTGGCTACGTAGCTGGGAATATGAGCGTCAATAAAGAGTACGATCCTAGCTCGCATCTTGACACATTTCCTTCACATTATACAACGCAAGATAAAGCCTATTTCACACTGTGTTCCATCATATCATCTGGAGATAAAGATAGATTATCAAAATATCTTACTCACAACAATTTTGACAAAAATTGTTACAATAACCTTTATAAATATTGTGATAAATCTCTTGAAGGTAGAATATATACTCCTGCAGATATAGATTTAAAATGGGGCGCATATAAAGCAACTGGTGACGTCAAATATGTTGAGCTACTCATAGATAACCTGAATGATTGGCTAGCACAATCGCAGATTGCATCTTCTGATCTACAGTATGCTACACTAATAATGCATAACTACGCATCTAACAAAGATTCTAACATGCTTTCGGCAATTATAAAAAAATACCCGAAAGATACGGAGAAATTCATTATGTCACAAATGGCCTTATGGAGCTTTGGATCTATGGCAAAAGAAGATAGCAACGTGGATTCAGCAGCAATTCTTCATGCACAAAAAAAGGACTATAAGGCTCTAATACCACTTCTGCAAACCTCATATTTTAGCTCTGCATGCCAATCACACTTTGGTCTATCAACCTCAAAGTCTTTACTAGTGCTGCCAGGAGAAAAACATAAATTTGTTAAGACAAACGGAAGTAACCTCACCAATCTATTTGATGATCTGAAAAAAAACTCTAAACATTTTTTCAAGCTAAGAGATGAAGATGCAGCTCTTTTAGTTATAACAGCGGCTACAGAGTATGATGACAACAACCAAGAACAAGCTGTGCTTCTTGATCCATATACCTTTACTTATATTACTATAGCAGAAGAAGTATCAAAAAGAGAAAGCAAGGATGCTCAGCTTAGTATTTCTTCACTTAATGTAATTGATAAGGCTGGTGCGTATTTTATAGTTTTTTTGAAAAAAGCCCATTTGAAAAAAGTCCATGAATTTAGGGCGGATAAATTTGATTATAACCAGGTATCAAAAACTTCCCATTGCTCTTTTATTCATTTAGGGTTTAATTAATCCGTATTGAGAATTTTGTGCTAAATATAAAGGAGTGTATATATCGCCTTGTAGAAAAAATATTAAGCATATCAAGTTACGTAAGAAATTCTACCGAAAGAGAGCGGAGATTTGAATGGCCAGTAATTTTAAATATACATTCTCTCAATGTTAACAGCGCTGTAACTAAATTGTATAGCTAACACGCTATAATGTAGGCATAGCTTAGGCTCCGAAGAATGAGACATTTAAACGAACAAATTCTCAAAAGATCAATAGATTACTGGCATAAAGCGTCTCGTCCTGAGTTGCCAAAGCTATATGCGCAACTTTGCATAACAAATTGCTAGATAAGAAAATTAATGATGAGAACTCTCCAACTTTTATGTGATTTTCTCTATATAGTAACCTCTTTTGCACCATAAGAATTCTCAGGCTTTGTTACCAAAGATATATCTATAGCTTAGGCATAAGAGATTGAGACAAATCCTTGTATTAATCGATTGAAATCTAATTCATTGATCTTTTGAAAATGTCTCAAATTTTATTGCCTATGCTATACTTTTTTAAATTATGACCTACTGCTTGTTGGGTTAATATGCGTGAAACCCAAGTTTGGTTACTAAGCTCCGGCACAAATGGATCGGTGAATTTTGGCTGCACTTGCCAATCATGCTTATGGTTTTCAATATAATTCATAAAACGTGCCGATATTAAGTAATACTTTCAAAATACTTATAGAGGTGCGTGGAGTATAGTTTGCAATAGCATGCAAATATGGGTTATCTAGCATGCATATAAAATTATGAATTGCCTCATTATCTTTTTGATTCGGCATAAAAGAGCATAAGCAGAAAATATTCCTTATATTAGATAGAAGATTGCGCGGCTATTCAATATGTAGATATATTAATTAAGTAGTATTCTATATTGTATAAGGGTTGAGAAACAAATACATAGATTTATGGTATAGCTTG
>NZ_JAJBJB010000225.1 GCF_021811845.1 Candidatus Cyrtobacter zanobii
ATCTTGCTATTTAGTTCATCAATATTCTTTTTGGTCAAATCAGTTTGATGATCGATTTTGCTATTTAATTCTTCAATGCTATTTTTGGTCGACTTTGTCTGCTTTTCGATATTTCTATTTAGTTCCTTAAAGTTGTTTTCAGTCGATTCAGTCTGATGGCTGATCTTGTTATTGACTTTGGTGAATCTTATCTCTGATCTCTCTTTGACCTTGTCAACTCTCTTTGCCATCTCTTGTGCAAGTCCCTTGAGCTGAGTTTCTCTGAAGTCCCTCTCCTTCTTTTTCGCATTTAAATAGAACTGGGTTCTAATGTCATGTAAGCCAACCTCTCCAGTGTCTCCTTCGAGTTTCTTCGCGAACTTCTTGCTGATCTTTAGTTTGGAGTCGTAGTCAGTGTAGTCACAGTAAAACTGAGATTTGAATATGTTTTTAGCAATTCTCAATGTCTTCTTTGTTAAACTATCAACATTTCTTACGTGAATTGATTCCTCTATAATTCTGTTTTCAAGTTTCTGGATCTTATCATTAATACGTTTAAGTTCATCTCTGTAATCACTTTTTATACTATAATCAGTTCCGCAATTGATACTATGATCATGCACTCTTTCAAGTAAATCCTTCAAAAATTGTATTGTGTCGGTCACGAAACCTTTGCCTTCATTGATCTTCAAAACGCAACTATAATGAAAAACAGCAGCACACGTGTTTCAAACAGTGACAACGTGTGTTGATCAAATGATGGATGCGTCAAGGTTGCACCTTTTCATCTGGCACGGTCTGAGGTCCATTTGTCTGCTTGCCTTTTTAATTTCCATGCTGAATATTTAATTT
>NZ_JAJBJB010000086.1 GCF_021811845.1 Candidatus Cyrtobacter zanobii
TGTACAAAAGGAGCGTTTTAATCAAGCCCAATCAATTTGGGATGAAGCTTCTGATATGCTTCATGCTGCTTGATCTCCAATTTTCATAACAAAATTATGGACTGTCAAAGTTAACTTGACGGTGCCAATTCATACATTGAATGAAAACCAATTGCTGCTTACGTGTCACTGTTGCTGAAAAATTTTGCAACATGTATTGATTCTATAATCAAACAGCACGATAATGCTGACATCCTTATAAAGTAATAACTAGATAAGTTGGGCTTTGAGGTCTTTGTAAATAAAATCAACTTAAGCAAACTTTCTGGAGATTACTTTAAGTTACCGTGTGTGCTTTTGAATCTGGCGTTTGTGCTGGTTTGTGGGTCTAATATGGTAATGGATGTTATGGAAAATAAAATCAACTCAGTCACTAAATAGTGACCCTCTCTTTGGGTTCTGTATTCCGTTTTTTCTTCCTTTAAAGAGTATAAAGAAAGAGTTCTTTATCTAAATGCTCCTTCACAAAGCTGCCATGCTAGCTTATAAATTATCTTGCATATGATAATTTTAGGTTATGAAAAAAAATAAAAATGGCAAATAAGGAAGGATTGAAAAGAGATACGCTATTTAGAAAAGAAGTAATTGAACATAAAAAATCAGGCTTCTTAGGCAAGGTAATTATAGCCTCTCCGATATCTTTTTCTATATGGTCAATCGGTATATCTTGTGTTACTGCCTCCATAGTACTTTTTCTTTGCTTTGCTACATATACAAAAAAGCATGAAGTAATAGGAAGGTTAGTACCTGAGAATGGTTTAATTAACGTATACCCTAAAAAACCTGGCATAGTTATAGAAAAATTTGTAAAGCATAATGATGTTATAAAAAAGGGTGATTTGCTTTATTTGATATCTACTGAGCAAGAAGGTATTTCTGGTGAAGGGATAGCTGAAAAACAAGTAAAAATATTAAAACAACAAATTGATATACAAAAAGAGAGAATCTCATCTTTTAAAAGAAGGTTGAAAGATTACAAATATCTTTTAAGACAAAAGATGACAACACAAGATACATATAGAAAACTTGAAGATGAGTATTTAAACAGCAACATAGCTCTTCAAGATTTTGAGCAGAAACTCAATCAAATGACATCTGAAGAAAGCTATGCAATACATGCCACAAATGATGGCACGATATCATCACTAGTTGCACAAGTTGGAGATAGAGTGATGCCTGAAAAGCTAGTAAGCTCTATTATACCAAGTAATTCAAAGTTGCAGGGAGAGCTTTTTATACCATCAAGTGCAATAGGCTTTATCAAAGAGGGTCAAAGAGTGCTTATTAAATATCAAGCATATCCGTATCAAAACTTTGGTTTGCATGAATCTATCATAGACGTAATAGATGATAGCATACTCTCACCTGAGGACATAAACTTAAACATTGGAATAAGAGAGCCATTTTATAGAGCTAAAGTTAATCTAAAAAATCAATATGTAACAGCATACGGCAGCAAACATCCACTTATACCTGGCATGCTTTTAGATGTTGTTATACTTGGAGAAAAGAGAACATTACTTGGATGGATACTAAATCCAATTTACAGCCTTAGGGGTAGTTTAGCATCATGATTAGTGATAAATTAAAATTTTCTTTTGGAAAGAATTTACCAGTAATATTTCAAACCGAAGTAACAGAATGTGGGCTTGCGTGTATGGCTATGATAGCAAATTACTACGGCCTTGAAACTGATTTACTTTCTTTAAGAAAACAGCATCCTGTTTCACTACAAGGCACCAACCTACAAGACTTAATAAATATAGCAACAAAGCTAAATCTATCCACAAGAGCTGTTAAACTTGATCTTGAAGACTTAAAAAACTTGAAAGCCCCATGCATATTGCACTGGGATATGAATCACTTTGTTGTGCTTAAAAAAGTTAATGGCAATAAGGTGATTATTCACGATCCTGCAATTGGGCCAGTTTGCCTGAGCATGAAGGAAGTATCCAAGCACTTCACTGGTGTTGCCATGGAACTTTCGCCAACAACAGACTTTACAAAGAAGAAGGATAAAACAAGACTGTATTTATCTGATCTATGGAGTGCTGTATCAGGACTGAAAACTCCAATTATACAGATAATTGCAATATCAATAGCACTTGAGATTTTTGCGATAGTAAGTCCTTTACACATGCAATTTGTTACTGATAATGTTATTGTATCCATGGACTATCCACTCATTTACGTGCTTGCAATAGGTTTTGCTATGCTAACTATTATACAGGTTATAACAAGCTATGTAAGGTCTTGGATTATAATATATCTTGGAAATACTCTGAATATACAGCTTGCAAGTAACTTAATTAGGCACCTGTTCAGGCTTCCTATAGAGTTTTTTGAAAAAAGACATATGGGCGATATTATTTCAAGATTTGGCTCTATGTCCGCAATACAGGATAAAATTAGTACTGCATTTATAGAGAGTATAGTAGATGGCATAATGGTTATAGCAACTCTCATTATGATGCTGATTTATAGCAAGATTTTAAGCTTAATAGTTTTTTCTGCTTTGTTTTTATATGTGATTCTAAGAGCATCATTGTACCACACGATGAAATTGCAAACTCAAGAGACTTTGACCACCTCAGCTAAGGAAAATTCCATATTCATGGAAAGCATTATGGCAATCTTACCTTTGAAAATCTTTAGAAAAGAAACTATAAGGGAGAATATTTGGCAAAATAGCTACGCAGATAAGCTAAATGCAAATATTAGGCTTGCGAAGCTTGGTCTTATTTATCAATTCTTAAATCAAATAATCTTTGGAATAGAATACATCTTTATAGTTCTTTTTGGAGCTATTCTTATAATGAAAAATGAACTTTCTATAGGAATGCTGTTTGCATATATTTCATATAGGGGTCAATTTGTAGGTAAAGCTCAAAGCATGATAGATAAAGTCATTGAATATAAGATGATTAGTCTTCACTTAGAGCGTGTTGCTGATATTGCACTCAGCGAGCCTGAGCTAGATATAAAAGGAATCGAAAATCATAATATAGAGGGAAGTATAGAGGTTAAAAATCTCTCTTTTAGGTATTCAGAGCAAACACCTTATGTAATTAAGGATTTAAGTTTTAAAATAGAGAAAGGAGAATCTGTTGCAATAGTGGGAGCCTCTGGATGTGGTAAGACAACTTTAATTAAGATACTTTTATCGTTACTTACTCCAACTTCTGGAGAGGTACTAATTGATGGGATAGATTTAAGAAAGTTGGGTTTGCATTCCTATAGATCACAAGTAGCTGCTGTAATGCAAGAAGATACCTTAATGAGCGGCTCAATTGCAGATAATATATCATTCTTTGATAGCAAGCTTGATGCTCAGAAAATAGCAGTATGTGCATCAATTGCAGCGGTGCATGAAGAAATCATAAGAATGCCAATGAATTACGAGACTTTAGTAGGTGATATGGGAACTACCTTATCAGGGGGGCAGAAGCAGAGAATATTATTTGCAAGGGCATTATATAAAGAGCCAAAAATTTTATTCCTTGATGAGGCTACAAGCCATCTTGATGTTACTAATGAGAAGATAGTAAATGCAAATTTAAAGCAAATTGGTATAACAAGGGTGATCATAGCTCATAGGAGAGAAACCATTGAAAATGCCGATAGAGTGATTGAGTTGGGTTCGCGAGGCGTTTAGGGAGACAAGGATTTTAGTGTTATTGTGTAAAATTTTTACGCTATGCTTGACCGTCGGTGTGGTAGCTAGGTATAATGCAAGCATGGTTTATTTTTTATTTGGGATTATGAGTGGTGCTATGAACGAGGTAGGGGCGATTGACCTTCTCAATGTCTGTGGTGGCAAAAGGGAGAATGAGACCGAGTTGCCTGGAGGCGGCCTTATACCAACCGCAGCTCTTGTTGGTTGTAGTGTAGGAGCTATTCTTTTGGCTTACATTGTAAACAAATTTAATCGTTAGTATATTTTGCTTAATTTTATGATTTCTGATTTTAACCGTTCTGACATGTGCTTTGTTGTGGGGGGCGCGGTTCCATACGAGAATTCTGCGCTGAAGAATACTATCGCTCTTGTTTCTTGCATTGGGGATGTTGCTTCTTATGGTGTTGCAATGATGTATTTTATGCGAAATATTGTCCAAGCTCAGGCTAATGCTCAGGCTAATGGTGCAGGAAGAAATACCGCTGGTCTTTGGGGTGCTGTGGGTGGTGGATTATATGGGCTCTCTCAGTGCCTTGATCGGTATATTAGTTGGCCTTCTGAAGGCGGTTGTGTGGATTGTTGTAATGGTGGAAAATGAGATGGGGTGAAGATGGCAGTGTTCACTATAGATACGCAGAATAACTTTGATCGGCACCGTCAAGTTAAGTAAGGCATTTGTATAAGCATGTAAATGTGATATCATATTAACGAATCAGGGTAAGTTGTATTCATGTTATATATACATGCAAAATCCATCTATTTCAGCTAAGAGGCACAGATACCCAGTATCAATAATCAGCCAAACAATATGGCTATACCATAGATACAATCTGAGTTACAGGGA
>NZ_JAJBJB010000087.1 GCF_021811845.1 Candidatus Cyrtobacter zanobii
AATGTCTTGGGATTTCTGCGTATCTTGGTGTATCTTAGGGACATGGAGATCCTCTTTGATCAGTAAGTCTCCATACCTTTTATACATATTTTAACAAAATTCATACTTACGCAGCAGGTCTAATATAAGCATGATAGTAAAGTACTTAAATCCACGTAACGACGTGGCCTTCAAAAGAATCTTTGGAACAGAAAAAAACAAAGACATTCTGATTCACTTTTTAAATGACATAATAGTTGGTGATTCTCGTGGAATCATTAAGAGCCTGTCTTGAAAGTATTTAAGGTCCAGCTAATCTCTTCAGCATGATAGTAATCATATTAATATAGACAATATGTTCAGAGGTTTTATGATTGTGTTCATAATCCTTACTCATTCGCCTAAAATTATTAAACCAACCAAAAGTACGCTCAACTATCCAACGTTTGGGAATGACCTTAAAACCTACTTGATCAACGATTTTACGAGCGATGGTAAGTAAAAGTTCCTAAAGTTAAAAAGCACCAAATTTGTAACGTTCCTGCATAACCACCGTCTGCAAAAAATTTAACAATAGTAGGATATTTTTCCTTGGCTTTTATTAGCACATCTTTCGCACCATCACGATCTTGGATATCTCCTGCATGTACTTCGCATGATAGCACTAAACCAAGAGTGTCTGTAGTTATATGACGCTTCCTACCTTTTACTTTCTTACCCGCATCATATCCTCTAGACCCCCTTTTTGACTGCTCTTTACAGATTGGCTGTCAATAATACCTACAGTGGGTACTGGCTTTTTGCCAGCTTTTTCTCTTACTTGGTTTATCAACGCATCATGAATTTCTTCCCACTTACCGTTCCTACGCCAACGTAAATAATAGTCATAAACAGTTTTCCACGGAGGAAAATCATTGGGTAATAACCGCCATTGGCAACCACTTCTCATAACATAACGAATTGCATTAATTACAATATATTTGCAGTTATACAGCTTGAACAACAGCGATTATCGCAAATACCACATAATGCAATGCTATTACACTTAATGCTTACTGAACCAGGATCTACTATAGCATGCTATTTTCTACAGAGCATTTTGAAACATGTAGTTTTATACGGTTCAAATATACAACAATTCCTGGGTGATACGTTAAAACTCATGGATTATTGCTTTCAGTACTCAATGCGGGAGTGTTTTTCAGCAGTAAACATAAAGGCACTATTAGAAAACAACCAATTTTGGCAAAATAAGAATGAAATACAAGCGATGGCAGAAGCCATGAATAAATTGCTGGATAAAATACATCAAGCTGCGCAACTGCCAACATGGAGCACGGCAATAAGCGCATCCATAAAGATGCTATCAGGTCTTTCGGCGCCTATAAATTTCCTTTTAAGAGCTACTAATCAAGATAATAAAACCTCCATTTTTTATAAAGCGCAACCATTATTCGAATATTTAGGTGAAATATTTAGCCAATATACTCAAATCACACGGTATTATCCATTAGACAGCAGTGATATAAGATGGCTTGCAGACACACAAAAAGTTACAGGCCTTATACAGCAATTAAATGCAATACCAAGTCACGAGCCCATTAACACTATATATGATGATACAACTGGTTCGATGTTACTGAAGTTAAGCGTAAAAATCAATGAGCGCCATCTATTTAATATAAATGAACAGTTTCCATATGGCGGCACTAAATACTTACTTGATTGGCCATCTGGAGCTGGTAAATCCACATTTTTCAGTATAATAAAAGGCATATATAGCATTGTACCTGATTTATCATTTCAAGGTAGTATGATACTCCCTCCCAACCAGGCCATTATTATGTGCCCTCAAAATCCAGTCTTTCTACCATCAAGACCACTAATTGAAATTATAATTTCCTCCAATTGGGATAATATTCCAGAAGACAAAAGACCAGAAATTAGCAATAGGGTCCATGAAATATTGAGTCGTTTAGATAACACTTCAGAACCTAATATGTGGCTTATTAATAGGCTATTTGAGTACCAATATGCATGGGCAAATAATCTAAGTGGTGGTCAGCAAAAGAAGATATTGTTAGCAAGCCTGTTATGTAAGTTGTGGGAGATAGCAGATGAGCATAAAATAAAGTACGTCACGCTTATTATGGATGAAGTTTTTGCAGGGCTTGATCACAACTCAGCCGTAGCGGCAATGGAAACATTACAGCACTTTATAAACAAATTCATGGGACCAGAATATGCAATGAAAATCAATGCATTCTTCACCGACCATAATCACGAGCCCCATAATAACCTGTATCGTGATCAGCATGGATCATCATTTTATGACGCAACTTTAACATTGAAAGAGGATGGTAATACAGCCTTAATGTGGCCACACACTGGCATAGAAGAGGTTCAGTGTGAAGCTTAAAGATATAATCAATAAATAGAATCTGTACTATCCCAATTTATGCCTTATGTCACACTCTTCGTTGCATAAGCTAACCTCATATAGCAGCTTTATTTGAAATGCAATGCCACTTATGTTACAGCTTATTAGCTTTTCTTTTGGTACGCAACCTCAAATAAAGCCGCTGTATTTTTCAATGAGTAAATCGTAATAAAATTATACTATACGTGACATAATCATATTTCGTATTTTTTTTATCCCATCACCATTTTTACTGCTAGTATACAAAACTCTATCCTTTGCTACACGAGCAAATATATTTTCTTCTAATGCATTATTCTGTTTTACCTTCTCTATCTTGGTAAATGTAATAAAGAAGTTTAAACCAGCCTCCTTAAGTGACTCTATCATCTTATTGTCCGATTCTTTTGGCTCAATTCTAAAATCAATTAACAAAAACAGAACGAGCATATTTTTGCTATTCACAATGTAACTAAGAATAAGATCAGAATACTCATACTTGGAGCCTAGTCCAGCACTTGAATACCCATAACCTGGCAAATCCACTAAGATTGATTTTTCATATCTGAAGAAATTTATTGTAGAGGTATGGCCAGGGGTCTTTGAAGTTTTAACAATAGATGCATTAGTAATTTTATTTATTAAGCTAGATTTTCCAACGTTGGATCTTCCAACAAAAGCAAACTCTGGCATATCAAAATTCGGAAAATCTTGTGGATTTTTAGCACTTTTTATGAAGTATATACTATTAGACATTTCGATAAATCTTTATTGACAGAACGAGTATACCCAGATATCAATTACTTTCAAATTTTTGAATTTTGCTATGTCCAGTGCATCTAAGGCCTCTAAGGCGTCTAAAGCTCCTAAAACCGCTACATCGTCTAATAAAGATTCAAAAAATGCGGGTAATAGAGGCTCTGCAACAGTTTTAAGAGTGTATTTAAATCTCTTTTAGGGTTGTATTCCCCGCAGCTTGCTGCGTAATTAATATACGGGAATTAAGATTGTTTTAGATACCCCGTAGCTTGCTGCGGGGTTGTTCATTTAGAACAGTAGAACCTATTCGGTATGCTGGTAGTATAGTCGGCCATGGCAGCTATATAGCTGCACGGTTTCAGGATGATGGATCTTTAGCATTAGATGCCGCAGGTGTTCCAGTACCTTATAAAAACACCCAACTACCATCTTAATAGGTGATATAAATTTAGCGTTTACTAATTACGCCCAAAGAGACCTCGTTACTTATTTGTGAATATTTTGCTAAAATCGCTTGACTGATAAGAAGCAAGGTAATAGTTTCTTGCGTTAGTGTACTTATTTTCACTCTTTGTGTGATGTTTAAAGGTTTATTTTTATCTTCTGTACTCGTTCTATCTCTTGCAGCTTGTAATAAAAATCGGGAGAGTGCAGCTGATATTTCTTCCAATGGGGACGGGTTATATGAGAGCAACTACGGTTCATCAAGTAAGTATAGCGCATATGTTGAGGCCGTAAAGTCCACTGGTAGTAAAGTTTATTTTGATTTTGATAGTAGTAAACTTAATGGTGAGGATAAAATCCTTCTTAATGAACTTGCTATATATATGAATGACCATCCAGGAAAGCGATTCATGGTAGAGGGGCATTGCGATATAAGGGGCGAGCAGTCTTATAACATTGCTCTTGGCTATAACAGGGCAAGCACTGTTGTTGAATATCTCAAAGATAGGGGCGTTGATGGTAGCAGACTTGTCGCAATCTCTCGTGGTAAAGAAGAGCCTGAGTTTTTAGGTTCAACACCAGAGGTCCATGCAAAAAATCGTAGAGCACGTATTGTTATACTCTCTCCAGAAGAAAACTAATATTTTATCAGTGAGTAGCTGCTATGCTACTCACTTGTTTGGTTATGTCTCTTCGTTACATAACTGGATCGTGGCAAATTGGATACATCGTGGCCAAGATATAGGGCTGTGTTTCTTATGTTACAACCTGCTGCTATTTGTAACTATTGTTAGATATGCATAAGATAATCAGCGCATTAAATGCAATGATAATCTGTAAGTGCTCTCGACCTCATTTGCCTCTGCTATACAGAATTCTTGTGCCGTTATAACTTATAAAGATAACGTAATAGTCATAATCTTTTTGAAGCATAATCTTTATATATATC
>NZ_JAJBJB010000226.1 GCF_021811845.1 Candidatus Cyrtobacter zanobii
GTTCCAGCCAATCAAAATACAAAATGTCTTGCGGAGATCTCGTCTGTTCCGAATGTTCCATCTTCTTCTATCACCAACAAAACCGAATCAAACTTCCCGATCCCAACGAGCTCCTCTCCGACCTCAAAAACCTCAAAACCTACATCTCACATCTTAAAAAGACATCTTCCAAATTTTCCATCCAATCCACCTCGCTCCACGGTCACTCTCTAAAAATGTAAGCAATCCCATCTCCCTTCAAAATTCAATTCTGTCTTCAAAAAACCGCTCCAAATTGCTCTCCGCCTTCATCTAACTTTCGTTCTTAGTTACGAGGACATGCACCTCGAGCTTGGTCTCCTGCATTCAGAAGCCGAAGATCTGCTGGCCAAGACCCAGCAGTCGGTCAGCAGCTGAAAGCCCGGCAACTGCGTGGCGGTGCAGCTGCAGGCCGAAGAGCTGAGGTGCAAGATCGACTGCAGCTTGAGCCTGCAGAGACTGGCCAGCGAGTGACTGTCCGCTGAACTGCAGAAACTGAACTTCGGAGAAGAAATTGAAAGCAAGATGAGAAGAGATAAGAAGATCAAGGAGGTAAGGAGGAAGTTTAAGGAGAAGGAAAAGGAGATGGAGAAGGAGAATGGAATTTTGAAGGAGAGAATCAATGATTTGGAAATGGTTGGAGATTTTTGGAGTTTAGAAGAGGAAGTTTGATTTTTTGAAGATTGAATGGGATTAGTTTTTGGTTTTTTAATTGATTTTTTATTGTTTATTTATTGCTAATTGAATGAGACAATTTTTTCATGTTTTTAATCAGATATTTTATAAATAAAATTAAAAATTTTATT
>NZ_JAJBJB010000088.1 GCF_021811845.1 Candidatus Cyrtobacter zanobii
CCGGCATCGTTAATCTCAAAAATGGTTTTTCTGCTGCATAAGCATCATCAGAAAAAGACAAAAGCCCGTCCAAAAAAAAGACAAAAAAACACAGAAACAAAAAACGACTTACGCAGCAGGTCTAATAAATATAGCAATGGATACAAAAACAAAAATAGGCTGCATCATAAATGAGATAAGCTGCTTTATCCATGAATCAAAAATTGACTTTGTATAACCGAATAACATTAATGTGATAAAGATCGGGGAAAGCATTAATAAGATACCAATCCCTATTAGTGACGTAATGTACAGCATCATCGCCCTCCCCATGCAAACTACAAATATTGCAGCAGATGCAATTACAACAAGTGCTATGATGAGCGAAAATAGGTTAGATAATATAAGCGCGCTAATTTTAATCCATGTTGCGCGTCCAAATAATTCTTTAAATGGCTGATCAAACACAGAAAAAATAGCTCCAGGTCCATCCCTTGCTATATCAATCTGATTATAATCAAATACACTTGCTCCACCTAATATCCTTGCTATTATCTCTGCTGACCCTATGGTGAAAAAATTAAAGAATGCACCGTTAAAAAATTCCCAACTTTTTTCAGAGATTAATGCAACTACAATAGATGTTTTTATTAACCTGTTCGCAAGCTCCTGCTTATTGAGATTCGCAACACCAATTACAAATGATGCCGCACTTAATGTCATATATATAACGAGTGTTGTTTGTATTATTTCAATAAAATTTTTATCCTTAATTAGCCTATCAAAAACTTTTTTAACAACACCATCAGCACGATCTTTAGAATCGTACTTAAAGAAGTAATTATATATTCTATTTACTATTTGTGATACTGGCTTAAATACAGTATCTCCTTTATCTTTCTTAACGGCCATAACTGCATAACTGCCCGCCATATTATGAAATACACAACCCTTAGCACCACACGCTCCTTGAACCTGCGTTGGATCTACCCTAAAGAATAGGACACCTTTTTTATCTTGCTGCTCAAAAATAGGTGTTAGTGTTGTTTGCCCATCTAATATACTTGCTTGTACATTATGCCATTTTGCATTCTCAGGCTCATAAATATCCTTTACTGTATTTTTATGCACGATAGCATACTGAAGCCCTTGACCTTTTTCTATTGGGCACCCTCTCCATGAAACACTTACATCAATACTACCACTGTATTTTGCAACTGGGCTTGCAGAATCATTAGCATGCCTTAAGAACAATATATTATCATTCTGCTGTAAAAGGTTTGGATCGTTTATAAAACCAGAAAAAACATGCTTCTTCCACCTCTCCCTTCTTTTTCCATCACCATAATTATTCTCATCAACGACGCATTTTACATAATCTGGATATTTTTTTGCAAACTCATCCATCTTTCTGTCCATCAGACGCTTTTCGTACCAAGCCTTACCACTTAATCCTATAAATTTCTCATTTGTTCCCTTCTCAATAACCTCATCAATCTTTTCCAATTCCCCTTTTTGATTAAACCTTGGTATAAAGTCTTTAATCTCTAAGCTCTGCCCAGGTATATAACCTAATGGATCATATTTTGTACCCCAACTCCCTTGTGATTGCACATATGCAATGAGCGTATCTGCGCTAGCATCGCATTTTGTATATACAGGAACTCGCCGCACCAAATTTCCACTATAAGTAATCTCTAGATAATCTTTATGCGATATACTCATACCAGTAGAGATGAGGGCTTTATTCTTAGCATGCCACCCTAACGCATTTTGCCACCCAGGGTCATCATCATCGTATGATCTAAATGTGGGCTCCAATTTAATAGTTTTAAAGCCGCAAGTATATATTCTATTACCGCCAGCAGATGGGCTATCTGCGAGAGTTATAACCATCTCATCTCCTTGCTTAAGTTCAATACCAGAAGAATAATAATTATAATTTGCCACAGCAACACTTTGGGTTCCATACTGCGCACATGCAACTTTTGTAGTAATTGCAGGCTTCCAAACAAAATCGCCAGTAGGCTTTAATTCCCTGTATTTATGAGAAAAATACTCACCTTTCTGGCAAGCGGACATGCAGCCTTCGAATATATCACCATTTAAATCCCCAGCAACAGAGAAAATATCAACTTCAACACCATCATTTTTAGATCTTAAAAAGGATGAGCACTCATTCCTACATCTATTATAGCAAATCTTACCAACCGGCCTTGTTACTACAAGGACCTTATCATTATTACCAAATTCCCATGAATAAACACATTCACTATATACGTCTGCATAGGCATTCTTACCAAATAACATCAGCAAGAAGAAAAATATTAACAAATGGTTTAATCTATTCCTTTCTAACATAAAAGAAATGAACAACCCCGTAGCAAGCTACGGGGTATCTAAAACAATCTTAATTCCCGTATATTAATTACGCAGCAAGCTGCGGGGAATACAACCCTAAAAGAGATTTAAAACCACCACAAGGCCACATCTTGTATATTACTTCCACATCAAATAACTAATAGAGTTATCGTAATCTAATTTTTATTACTGATGCAAATCTTTTAAATTTTCATGATTTAAAACAGCGGATAATAATATACTGAATAATCAGCATTCAATACGCTACTTGACAATATGTCTCACTATATGAGACTTTACAATACCGTACGTTGCTGCAAATCTAAACGCAGCATATATCACACTACCTATAGAAAAACCAACTAACCCCATACCCAACGTAATACCCAAATAATATGATATCGGGATCTGTACCAACCATATAGATACTATATTACATACCATATCAGCCTTAACTTTTTCTACAAGTTTTAAATACATGGAATTATTTTGATACAGAGACATAAATATCACATACAAGCTAGCTACTGCAACGGGGGTATATGCAAGCAACGCGATATCTTGAAAAGAAGTAAATGTAGCTAAAATATTCGATCTAAATATAAAAATTGCACAACCTAGTATGCACGCGCTGACAAAAAGAAGCCTACCATTGGCCACATAGTACGCATAAAAACCCTTATAATTATTCCTCCCAAGCTCAGATCCACCCAGCACATTTAATCCAGAGGAAATATACATAATCATTATAAATGATATAATGGTTATAGAAAAAACAATCCTAGAGGCAACAAACACCTCTTGTCCGAGAAAATTACCAATCATAGAAAAGATCAGCGAGTTTCCACAGTGATCGAAAACCATAGCGATTATAGATGGGATGCTTAAAAGTGATATTCTTTTCACATCTTTATGCAATCTAAATGTTATGCCGCTTATATGTTTTTTTATTATCAAAAAATAAATAAGAGCAAAAACTATATTGTGTATCGATGCCGCATATCCAGCACCCTCTGCCCCCATTATGTAGTATACAAATGCTACTCGAAATAAAAAGCCAAAAACTCCATCACAAATGCTCATAATACTCAGCATTTTGATTTTTTTGTTTAAAAGTAGCGTAATATTCCCAATGATACAAAATGCACTAAATGGATATGATATGAGATACATATCTATATAAAACCTACATAACTCAAATGCATAGCCCGAATCGCCTCTAAGACCAAAAAATGCAATAAGCTCACAGCTAAACATAAATATCATGAACATCATGATAAGCGAAATCAGCAGCGCAAAAGTCATACACTCTGCAAATACCGATTGAAAATTTTTAGTTCCAGCACTTTTGCTACCAAGTATTCTATAACCAGTAAATGATGCATAAAGAATGCCATCAAATAATGCAAATACAGTGAATGCGCATGAACCTGCAATCATTGCTTCAATACTATACCGACCTAAAATCGGCACAACCGCAAACTTAGCAAGAACCCCTGGCATTAAAGAAAACAGCGCAGGAAAGGAAAGTTTGGCTAGTTCCTTAACCTTATTCATTTAATTTAACATGCTATCTACTAATTAGATTAATGCAAAATATATGATTTGAAAGCTTGTACAATCTTCTTCATAACCATTTGGCCATAAGCAGTTATATTGAATATATAAAACCGCACTTTATACAGCTTTTCAGTACTCTATATATTTATATTAATTCATTTCGCCTCTCTTCGATAACGCTATAGTCAGATTTGTCGCCTTCACGGCATCCATGGATGCAAGTATAGCAGAAAGTTTAGCCTCTTTCATGTACTGGGCAACGTCAATTAATATATCCCAATTTAACTCTTCGAATATCCTGGCAGCCTCTTGTGGCTTCATACCCTCATATATCTTGACCAATTTCAAAATCTTAGCATCTTTCTGGTCCTGATACTCTCTCAATATCTTCTCAACTCTTTTTGTTGTATCTTCAATAGACCTGCTGCGTAAGTATGAATTTTGTTAAAATATGTATAAAAGGTATGGAGACTTACTGATCAAAGAGGATCTCCATGTCCCTAAGATACACCAAGATACGCAGAAATCCCAAGACATTTCA
>NZ_JAJBJB010000089.1 GCF_021811845.1 Candidatus Cyrtobacter zanobii
ATCGCCGGCATCGTTAATCTCAAAAATGGTTTTTCTGCTGCATAAGCATCATCAGAAAAAGACAAAAGCCCGTCCAAAAAAAAGACAAAAAAACACAGGAACAAAAAACGACTTACGCAGCAGGTCTTATGTGTATTTTATTCTCTTAATCATATTATATATTGTGCCCCTTGATACTTTACCTTCCCATAAATCGGCTAATTCACTTACAGTTTTACTATTGTTTTGTTCTATAAATAACTTAAATTCATCAAGATTTACTATCTTCATTCCTAATCCCTTTTGATATCCAGATTTACTATTTATACTGCCTGTTTCTTTTTTAAGACCTTTCCATAAGTATATTGTTGCTCGGCAAACATTAAATATCTTACTAATATCTGTTATACTCTTTTCTTCTAATTCTACAGCTCTCATTACTCTTTCTCTTAGTTCAATAGGGTATGCTTTTGGCATTTCTTATACTATTATTTTAATACTCACATACCTAATATAATATCTTTCTTAACATATGTCTAAACCTATATTGGATAAGCTATATCTTTGGAGACCTCTCACTATCCCACTTTTTATATTCTGATATGAGCCGCATCTCTTACACGCTATTTTAGACATTATTGATAATAATCATACTAACCTAGCTTAATAATACATCAACTACCTTTAATAGGTAATACCACAATCCCTAGATGCAACAAAACCTAATTGACTTCCGTAATATCATAGCTTAGTATTAGGATAGCAGTATTGTTGGGTGTCAGACCGCCTTCTGTGTTTATTTGTTGTTTTATAATTTTTGCCATGAGTGATAATAAGGAGAAAGATTCTCAGAATAATACCCCGGCAGTTGTTTCCGCTGTGAAAGGCCTTCTAACTCATTATTACTCAAAGAGGTTTGAGTTTAAAAAAGCTAGCGATATGAATATAGAAAATCCTCTGGAATTGATATCTGCAACTTTGTTATCTCCTCAACGCAAGCTAGAAATTTCATCACTAGCGCACTCATATAAAAAAATTGCTACTAATTTGGATAGTTTAATGCAAGTGCATTTTAAATATCAATCTGAGTCTTATGCGCATAAAGCAGTTGTAGATGGGGGGGTTATGAGTTATCTCAACACGCCCCTATACATATTCTATAGCGGTAATAGCGGCAATCATACTTATGTTTGTTCTGGGTCTCACGATAGCCCTATGAAAAATTATTTATTTAACATGTATCACCTAGCTTCTAATTTGGAGTACTTATTTCATCCCTCTCATCATTTTACTTACCAGGGGCCAGGCAAAGCTCAACACGATATTGTTGAAAAAGATATATATAGATCATTTGATTATGCTTTTAACGGCACAAATATCGATCACTTCTTGTATGATGAAGAAACTGAGAAACGAGAAATGAACAAGGTTGCGTATACAACCTTCAAAGAAAATCAAGAAGAATTTTATAAAATTAACAAAAAGGTTTTTAAAAAATACGCATATGAATGCATAGATCTTAGAGATGCATCAGATGATATGGTGATAGACGTATGCACTATGGAAAATCCTTTAATAAGTCCAGATTACTTTATAGAATATGAGCTTTGCTTAAAAATTTTCCAATTTGCAAGAATTGAGGGTGTTTGCCCTATAGATGACCTATGATGGATTTTATATTTTAAGAGATGAGTGCGTACAAAAAGGCTCTAGATCAAGCTCTGTCTGGTAATTTTACGGCCGCGTATAGTATCCTTGACGAAAGTAGTAGGAGCACTGAGCAGGAAAAAGCGTTATATGCAAAAACACTAATAGAACTGAAGAAGCTTGATAATGCTTTTGATGCTATAAAAAATTTACAAAATTTATCAAATAAAATTTTACTTTTGAGTGGATATTTTAATCTACTGAGGGAGGTGCAAGACCATAAAAAAATTCAAAAGTTCTTTGCTTATGTATCTCACCAATTTGCTATCTTTATAACTTCGGTCGAGGTTATAAAAGTGGAAAAATTAAACAATCTACTAAAAGTTATGCAGGAGTTTGCTATTGATTCTCTTGAAAAGAATAATAAGCAGTTTATTGGAGATATGAATAATATATACCACTCTTTGTGTTATAAATTGAAGCAATACGAATATTGCTTCAATTTAGCAGAAAATCACTGCAATATACTGAAAAATCAAGATCTCTGCATAGCTCATCACATATACAGCGCTAAGTCTGGTAATTTAGACTCGCAATTCTTCCTAGTAACCTTTATGTTGCAGGGAGAGATGGAACAGCAAAAAATCGCAGATCATGAAATAAATTTACGTCAATTGATTGATAACTTGGTAGATCATGGTCATTTACAGTCTATTGTGCTTAAGGCGCAGTTTTTATATTATGGTACTTATTATGATCGAAATGTTCAGGAGTCTGAGTTACTATATGAAAAGTTGGTGGATCTAGATCATACTCAAAGTATTTTTGATTATGCTTTGTTAATTAAAAATACAAATTCTAGCTCCTTACAAGATGTGGATATGTTCTCTAAATCTAACTATGAAGCTAATGAACTATTAAGTGGTATTTCTCATAAGCATTTAGGGGCGTATAACGAAATTCTTCAGACTTTAATCTTTGACGCCGAAAGTACATACTTGTTATTAAATAACAAGCAAGTCTCGATTTATACACCAATAGACTGGATTAGTCAGGGTAAAGCTAAAATCGGCTATTACTTCGGATATCAATCAACCGATAAAGAGATAGAAGAGCAAAATAAGAATGTAAGCTGTCAACCTTTCCAAGACAAGTTCCGTGAAGATGTATCCGAGGCTTATTCTCAAGCAGAACATATACATAAAATACACTATCATAAGATGATGTATAAGATGTATAGAGATGGTAATCTCTGTGTTCAGCAGAATCTGAATATGTATGAGAGACACATTAAACAAGCGGCTTTATTAAGCAAGGACCCTGAAATATCTCATGAATTCGCAAAGTACTTGTTATATGTCAAACACCTCAAAACTACGACAGAACTAGAATTAATGATAGATTTATTTTCTATTAGTAAAGATAATGAAGAGTTTAAGTGTGATTTCTATATTGCTAATTTTATTAAACTAGCAGAGCTTAAGATATGCCCTATCAAAACATTCTGGACGCATTATGTAGAGAAATTTTTTGATGTAACTTGTAAAGAAGAAGCTTTATTTGTTTTAAACAACCACTACAACACATACGAAGATCGTTACACTAAATTTTTAGCATATTATATGCTTCAAAGAAGCCTAAACTTAGATATAAATGATGAATTGAAGGGTTTACTTTGTAAGGAGCAGCTAGACAATTTAAGTCAAGGGGAATTGGAAATGGCAATTCATTTATGTGAAAGCAATGCTGAGCGATTGGAGTCAGTGTTAGATTTTAGCTAATGTGTAATGAGTCTGTTGTATGTGGAGCACAACAAAAATATTGTGGCTATTTATATTAGTTTTTTGATATTTTGGTTGGGTATTATAGCTCACTGTACAGCACTTGCAGATAATAAGTACCTTTTTCGCTTACATCACACATTATTTACCAAAAGTGTTCCGCAACAAACATACTTGAGTTTTAATTCCAATGCCTATGACAATAGGCTTAAGCAACTGGATATTATAAATATCTCTAGCCCGCATTCATTTTGTATTGCGATTGGGTACAATATAAATAATGTAATTGCGGTCTCGCTAGATTATTTTCCATCAACTCAATCACTAAATGCTATACATAAATCATCTACTGACCATTCTACTTGGTGCCCTTGCTATTTTACTCCAAATGAATTTGCCATATTTAATGGAGGTATATATACATGTATGGATAATTTAGAAGTCGAGACAGAATATATATGTAGAGACTATAATAAGTACGTCGATTTACTCGCTACTTGCAAGAAATTTACATTAGGGATAAAGGTAAATCTTATACGCTGTGATCACAGCGCTGTTGATGTAGGCTTGAATGCCAGCGTTGGATTTGGTATGAGTTTTTCAAAACTCAATATATCCTCAAACCCAGAAACTTATCATTTTATACCATTAGCCAAACTGGGTTTTGAACTTGTGTGGCATTACAATTCACAAATGGCTTTCGTACTAACATCTACTTATGAAGTACATACCTCACTTAATGCTACTAATCTCATACTACCCTCTATCCACTTATTTCAACAACTTATGGGTGTTGAATTTAAATTTTAGAGAGTGTTCATACAAAGAGAGATAGAAAAGCCCGTCTATAAGCCTGGAAGATTTCTGGCGTAGAAAGAGCGCACCATAATTTCATAGGGCACCGTCAAGTTAACTTTGATAGTCCATAATTTTGTTATGAAAATTGGAGATCAAGCAGCATGAAGCATATCAGAAGCTTCATCCCAAATTGATTGGGCTTGATTAAAACGCTCCTTTTGTACAG
>NZ_JAJBJB010000227.1 GCF_021811845.1 Candidatus Cyrtobacter zanobii
TGTGTATTGTATGATAAATTTTTTTAATATTTTACAGTTAATTGATCAATTAGATATGCAGTTATACCATTGATATAGTTGGCATGCTATTTTTAATCATATAAATATATATGATTTTAATAGTTTTGTAGAGTTGTATGCTTATTTTAATATTTATGAAAATTGATTTGCAGTTGATTCAATGCTCGCGATTCAGTCATTTTTATATGACATATGTGCATTTGATATTTTTAATTACTCTGTTCCAAATATTAAATTATATTATCCGGAACCGTTTATCGCAACACCATCATACATTCATGATGATTTCTGATTTATTCATATTACTATTTATCAATATTGGCTTTGATTTTTTTTTATCTCATTAATTGTATTTTTTTTTCTTTCGTTTTTAATTGCTATTCGCTGAAATACCATTCGTTTTCGCCCTGGCCGGGAGACTCGAGGTGTTAGCCGTTCGAAATGCGGAGATTTAATTACAGCAACTGTACCAGTATCATGAGCGTCGTCAATTATTATTCATGAGTCAACCGATGCAATTGAATTTTATGATGGATTTGGAAGTACAGAAATGGCAGTAGGTATTCGTGCATATCAATGAGGTTGAGAATATTACTATCCTCGAAATACAGATTTATTAAATTGAAATGATACGAAAACATTATATATTGGTAAATCAATTAAATATCCATTAAATAATTGAAATGATATTAATCAAAATATTTTTAAAAATTATAGTTATTTAGCAAATTTAAATCAATCAAATACTTTATCTCTTTATTTATGATCAAATTGAAATACTACTAATACGCAAACA
>NZ_JAJBJB010000090.1 GCF_021811845.1 Candidatus Cyrtobacter zanobii
TCGCCGGCATCGTTAATCTCAAAAATGGTTTTTCTGCTGCATAAGCATCATCAGAAAAAGACAAAAGCCCGTCCAAAAAAAAGACAAAAAAACACAGGAACAAAAAACGACTTACGCAGCAGGTCTACTACAAAAACAGATACTGAGAAATTTGTGCTAATCATGAATATTTTCCGAAGAGAGTATGCTGGTTCACACATGTGGATGATGGAGGGGGGGGGAGATGGTAAACTGTATGGCCTCAATTTGGATGAAATAAATTCTGTAAAACTTACCCTTGGCCCATTTGCTTATGGACCATTAATTGATGATGGATGGATGCTACGGGCGTCTTCGCTTCAAGAGCTCGGATCTGGCAACGCCACCTTATCAGAATACGTCAGGTATCTCAAAGAGATTATCGCTGGTATAGAGGGCGCGTTTAACGAGATAAGATCTCTGCTAGAATTGCATCCTCTCTATCGGGCTATAGGGGCATATCATAGTGCCTGCAAGGAAAGTGGTGTTACAAACAATGGTGATGTAAAAGAATCGAAACGTGTACACTCTGCATTAATTGATGAGGAAAAGAATATGCTAGATAAAAAGTATGAAGATGCAGATAGACCAATTAATCAACAAAGACAATATCTTCATAGGTTAGATGAGGTTGCAAAGCTATTACCAGGCTTGAGTCTAAATTATGATAGTATGGAGCGTGGGCCGCAAGCCAAAACCCAACTGCGTGAAAAATATATAAAGTTGTTAAGTGCAATACATAAGCATATAAAAAGTGTTGATCAAGAGAATTATGATCTTGAAGGTCTAATGACAGGTTGTGCTGCGTTACACTTTGTATTGTATACTTACTGCAAGTTAAACAAAAGGCCATTTCAGGGTCGTGAGACAGAGGCCTATGATGTGCTCTGCGTTTTATCATCTAAGTTCCAAATAGAAGCTGATGCTATGATTGGTAATGAAGGTATGCAGGATATACGCGATGCGGCGCTTAGCCTTATAAGCGAGTTGCAATCAGAGCGTTATTTCCTAGAGCGCGATCCTGATTATACATTGCATAAATTTTGTGATGTAATAGGAGACTTTTTTCATAGAGTGTATCAGTGCATTAGTTCGGTTGTTGAATATGGGGAGCAATGTGTTCAACAGTGCATAAATTTAATTACCCATGCGTTCAGTGCAGTATATGAGCTTTGCACAACTATTATTGGGCTTGAACGCGGTGGACATGGTATGGGACGCTGATCATGCTATAGCTTAGGCATGAGAGGTTGAGATAAATCCTATGTATTAATCGATTAAAATCTAATTTATTTATCTTTTGAAAGTGTCTCAAGTTTTATTGTCTATGCTATAGTTTATTTTTGTAAAAATTAATTTCAATTTTTGAAAAATAATCTCGTTGTTCTTATATATATCTCAATATATAGCGCAATAGCTATGCATTGCTTACTAAAGATAGAAAAAGTACGCTTGAGAATATATTTTTTGAAATTTTCGCAGATTTTGTGCAAATTCTCACGAAAAAATTGCTGGATTAATGTTTTTTCTCAACAAAGCTATCTTTGATAAGCAATACCATATATCAGTTATAATATATTAACGATAAATCTCTTTTAGGGTTGTATTCCCCGCAGCTTGCTGCGTAATTAATATACGGGAATTAAGATTGTTTTAGATACCCCGTAGCTTGCTACGGGGTTGTTCATTTCCGCTGCCATTAGCTGTATTATGGGGTTGCGTTATTGACCTGAAAATGACTTATAGTGTAGTATGAATAGATGCGTGTGCGTCTGAGTTGTGTAGAAGGATACATTTAATCAGTGGTTCTGCTCATGCGTGTTGTTACCCCATTATTATATAGAGTTTTTTTTCAGTGCCAGACACGGGTTTTGATCAAGGAGATCTTGCACTATATAGCGGCAACACTCCACCACCTCATGATGAGTGTCTTAGCATTGAGATCAATGCTACTGAGCCTAAGCCTGCTTGGCTTATTATTAGATTTTTTACATACTTATTCGGTTCTAGCACAAATAGTACTTCTGGAGATAATCCCACAGCAAATGCTCATTTACCAGAAGCTGAGAATGCTATTTTGGCACCACAGCATATTACGGATTCTCCTAACTGCAATAATATGAAACCACCACCTGTTATAATAGAGCCCGCACCTCAACACACTGAAGGGCCAGCATACAAAGGCATCGAAGAAGCTACTAGCGCAAATGGGCCTAGCCTGCTAGAGGCCAAGCCTACTGAATGCTCTGGTGCGCTGGCAGCATCACAGCGTTCCACTGATTCTTCTGGTGACGGCGCTAATAAGCATTTAGCAGGGCAGCTTCTTGAACACAAGCAGGGACTCACGCGCTTCTACGATAAAATGGCATCAGCATTCAAAGCAAGCAATATTGTTAATGAACCGCAAAAACTCCAAGAGCTTTATAGTATTTTATTTTGTTATCAGAAATTTGTTAATGATTTAGATCTGGGGCACGCTGAGGACCTGAAGCTGCATGAGGCTTACTATAGGTTTTTGCAGACGATAGGTTATGATTTATCTCCACTGCTTTCTGGAGAAAATGAGATAGCGCTACTACTGAAGATCTTATCAGATCCTCATTTTAAAGAGCAATTGGCAAAATCTAAATGTACACTTGAGGTACTAGTTTATCAGGCTGTAATTCAAGGAAAAAAACAAGTTTTAGACAAAATTCTAGAACTCAAAGCTATTCATACTATAAATGGTATATACAAGTATTTACCTGAAGTTATTAAGGCGTACACACAGGTTCAAAAGGCTCAAAAGGCTCAAAAGGCTCAAAAGGCTCAAAAGTTGGCACTTGCGCGCTACTATGATTGCATTGTCAGGCAGCCAAACAATACAAGTAATGATGAGCCATTGAGCCAAAATCTTTATGATACTTTACTTCCGTACCAACAACAGTTGGCTCAGGGCTTAGATCTGCAACATATTGAGGATCTAAAGCTGCACGATGCCTATTATAAGCTTTTACATGCTATGAGTTATGATTTATCTCCACTGCTTTATAAAGAAAAAGACCGCGTTCTACTACTACAGATTTTATCAGATCCTTATTTTAAAGAGCAATTAGTTAAATCTGGATGTACGCTTAGGACGCTGGCTCATCAAGCTGTGATTCAAGGGCAAACGCAAGTTATAGGTAAGATTTTAGAGCTTGGCATTGATGCTCTTCCTAAGGAACATGATTTCGTTATGCAAATTCTATGTACACTGTCTGAACAAACTTCTGAAGAAGCGCATGGGTTACTGCAGGGAAGAGGAGCAACAACACCTAGTTCGGCTAATGAATATGCTATCATTAAGTGTTTTGCAGATACATTTGCTGCTTGTGGCGGTATATCCTTAAAAGAGCTGCCTAAGCTCAAAATAAACCACTTAATCATAGATGAGCTTATTAGAATGGAGAGAGTGGCAATGAAAAAATGGGAGGAAGAGAGTGCGATTGTTGAAGGAGGCGGTGGGCAGCAGCTGCCTAAACTCAAGAAGCAAAGCTTTATAATTAGATTAGAGGGTATTGGGGCTTTTTTGAGGTCCAATGAGTATAGTGATGAGACTAAGAGCTCATTATTAGCTGCTATCCTAAGTATGAATATAGTTGCTATATATGAGTATTTACCTGAAATTATTGAGGGGTGTCAGGCTGGTTTAAAAACTTTCTATAAGTGTGATAATACAAAGCAACCGTTTTTACATGATTTGATGAGATGGGATAATGAGAAGCGTGGCCTCATTCCACACTCATGCTGGCAACAACTACTAGAGGATGATAAGGTTGATCCACTAGATAAACTAGCGATTATAGCACATTTAGCACATTGTAATGAAGAATATAGACGGAATGATGCGCTACAATTGAATCAAGAAGTTTTGCGTCAATTGGTAGAAGACGCTTCCTCTGAGACAGAGCTGTACGCTGCATTTTTGCGAGATATTATTAAAATTGGTATATCTACAGCTGCTGGAGATGCAGGACAATATATTGGATCTGATACGGGCGCTTTTACATCACTTAGTCACTCTTTGCTTGGTGACGGGCTTGAAGTTTGGTTAAGATGTATATATGATATTAGTCAAGATGCTGCTGATGGTTTTGATCATAATGAAACAAATAAATTTTTTGGATGCCTCCTTTCAGGGCAAAAAGATATATTAGAGCAATTTCTGAATGAAGTTGATACAAGTTTTGATGAAAATGTTGCGCTGAATGAAGATAGAGATAAGCAAATTGAAAAATTTCTAGCTGTTGTACAACAAGACTGCGCGTGTAACATATTAAAGTTACTTATAAAGAAGTTTGGTCAGAAATCTCGCATTGTAAGAAGAATTATAAAGCTTGCTGGTACAAATTCTACTTT
>NZ_JAJBJB010000091.1 GCF_021811845.1 Candidatus Cyrtobacter zanobii
GAAATGTCTTGGGATTTCTGCGTATCTTGGTGTATCTTAGGGACATGGAGATCCTCTTTGATCAGTAAGTCTCCATACCTTTTATACATATTTTAACAAAATTCATACTTACGCAGCAGGTCTAATGGAGAAACTGGGTGTCACACCCCTTGAAATCAAAATTAATTTGGATAGCACAAGAGAGGCTATTCTCTCTACTGCTAGCCAATTGTTTAATACCACAACAGAAAGCATAGGATTGAACTCTGGCTCTTTTCAGATAGGTCCCAGCGTTATACAAGTAAATCCAACAGATTCCTTAGATAGTTTATCTGCTAAAATTAATGCATTTACGGCTACTACTGGAGTAAGCGCCAGTATTTTGGTATATAATTCACAAAAGTTTTTAAATCTTGCCTCAGTTAATAATTATTTTGCACCAAATTCAATATTATATGACTACAATGGTGTATTAAATGGTCTTTTTACACCAAATCCTGAATCTATCTATAGCCAAGGGCTTATAGCTGATCAGCCACTTGTTTCGAACCCTAGTATAAACGCAACTGGTGGAGCGTTTAAAATTAATGGGCAGTCTGTTACTCTTGGAACAACAGACCTTCCAACAGATTTAGTAACAAAAATAAATGCTCTATCTGCTGGTGTTACTGCAAGCGTCAGCAATATGCCAGATGGCACGCAAGTAATCACAATCACATCCAACGCTGTTGAAATTGGTAAAGAAATAGTGATAGAGGATATAGATTCTGTGATCATGAATGCACTTATAATCCCTACCCCACATTCAGATGCAAAGAAGTTTAAAGATTATTCAAAAGTGGCAACCGCACAAGTCTTTGACGGCAGTGGATTTATTGATAGAAAGCTGAGCTATATACCATTGAATAATATGTTGTTATTTATACCATGGTATGGGAATTCCAACCAAGAATTTATTGTTGATGGTATAGCGCTGAAGTATTCAGGACCATATAGCGCAGGAATTAATGAAAAGATTAGCATTAATTATGCGCTTGTTGACAAAATTGAATATCATTTTGATGATATTCGTAGTGCGATATCTAGCGCACAGTCTAGGATTTTTAATGATATGGAGGTATTATACAAAGAATATGAGCATCTACAAAAGGAATTTGATACATTCATGAAGAAGGTTAGTATCGATCTCGGTGAAGCGCTTAAGAAAAAAAATGAGCTCGCTGCAAATAAAAAGATCCTTGCAATGCTTACTAAAAACTATGATAATGATAGACGAGAAGATTTATAATCATGTCAATATATATTTTAAATAGCGGTGCGAGTCACAATACGAAGGCTAAGGCGGCATATGTTGATGACCCATCAAATTCGCTTGTTATATATAAGAGGTGTTTCAATGTTATAATTGAGAAGATGGAAGAGGTTGTGCTTTTAATTCCACACATTGCTTCTATTTACTCTCTAGCAGAGCAAAGTAATGAAAATGAGGCGTCTTTTGAAAAAAACACCAATGGCGCCCTATCTATTATAGAGCAGATTATAGAAATATGTCACCAAGGCATTTATTCTTGTGCTATTAATGATGAATTAGTAGATACGATGATTGCTCTTGAAAATACCCTTGATACAATTAAGTGGAGGATATGCTTGCTACAAAAATGCAGAAAGGAACTATATGCTAAGCAAGTTATAGGACTATGTTTAGGGTTTGTGAAGATAATAGCGAATTTAGAGAATCAATAATTAATAAATGCTACATCTAATTTATGTTATATCTGATTTCACTTGGCTCTAACATTGGCGATAGGCTCTATAATATGAGGCGTGCTGTTGGTGAGATTATGAATTTTAGCACAATATCTAATGCTTCTTCATTATATGAATCTTGCGCATTACTCCCATCAGGAGCACCTCAAAGCTGGGATATGGATTATTTGAACGCAGTTTTAAGTTGCGTATCAGACCTTCACCCACATGCACTTCTTGCACAATTGCAGATGGTGGAGCGCAAAATGGGCAGAAATATGGAAAGGGAAAAGTGGTCTCCTAGAATAATAGATATAGACATATTAATGTGCTCTAATCATATCATAAATGATGACGTGCTGCAGATCCCGCACCCACATATGCATGAGAGGCCCTTTATAATTATGCCAACGTCTGAGATTGCCCCAAATCTTATACATCCTATACTTGGTGTTACCATCTCAAGCCTTGTGGCTTCAATTAAGGATAATAGCAATATAATCATGGATAATTGCTGGTACAAATTATGAAAGTATAAATTATGAAAATTTTTGGAATCCTAAATGTTACACATAATTCTTTTTCTGATGGAGGAGAGTTCCTTAGTTTAGATAATGCACTGCTTCAGTATGCAAGGCTTCTGAATGATGGCGCTTATATGATTGATATAGGGGCAATATCTACATCATATGGGGCAGATTTATTAAATTCTGAAGTAGAAAAAAACAGACTGTTACCAATTCTTACAGAAATAGCAAAACAATTTGGAGCACTAGATAAAATAAGCATTGATACATTTAGGCCTGATATAGCAGAGATCTGTATTAATCATGGCGTCAAAGTGATCAATGATGTATCTGGTGGAGAGAACCCAGATATGCTTTCTGTACTGGCAAAAAATAAGGATGTGCAGTATGTTTGCACGTGTAGCCTTGAAATCCCTGCTAATAGAGAAAATAGAATAGCATCCATAGATAAATTATACGACCATGCAAAGTTTATTATAGATAGAGCTTTGGATCATGGTATATTGGAGGAGCAAATAATTTTAGATCCTGGTATAGGGCTTGCAACAGGCCCAGACCTTTCAATAGAAGTAATAAAAAATATAGATAGCTTTAAGAGGCTCGGCTTCCCATTATATGTGGGGCATTCAAGGAAATCGTTTATGGATACTGGGCTTGCAGCTAAAGATTCTTATATGAAAAGAGACCCAGAAACACTCGCAGCCTCACTGTATATGTTCTTAAAGCAGGTGGATTACATTAGGGTACATAATGTTGCGCTACACACGCATGCATTCAAACTATTTTCTCGATTAGTTACTGCATAATTCTTGCGTGATAGATCATATTAATATGTTGATAGTTAGAAATTGATAAGCTATCTATGTTAGTGCGTGTTTTATTGCAGCGTGTTCTGTTTTCGATATGAGATCTTTATCTAAGTATAATCTGTTGTGGCTACTTGCTCTGCCGCTTATAATAATAGTTGTTGTTGTCTTGCGTCAAGGAGAGGCTGATAAAAAAGAAGAGGAAGCAGTAGCACAACATTATTATGTCTTGGATTCTATATCACAGGAAAGAGAGGTATATCTTAATGCGTTTGGTCGTGTTAGAGCAAAGAATAAATTTCCAATACTGAGTCTTGTGAGTGGAAAGATAGTTTCTATCCCTGCAAAAAAAGGAGTAAAACTTGAACAAAATTACGTTGTTGTGCAGATTGATCAAAGAGAAAAAAATGAATTGCTAGAAAGCGCAAAATCTAAGTTAGATAATGCTAAGATATTAGCAAAGTCTGCAGAAATATTGCACAAGGGCGGGTATAGTTCTGAATCTGATATCCTCACAGCGCAATCACAATTACTGGGAGCAGAAGCAGATTTTAAAAAACTCACAAGAGACCTCGATAACTGCCAAGTGAAGATCCCATATGCAGGGTATATAGATGATGTATTTGTCTCAGTTGGTCAGAATGTTATCGAAGGGCAAAAGCTCGTTGATTTCGTATCTTTAGATGAATTGGTCATTGACGCTGTAATTCCTGAGGATAAGATTTCTATGATCAAAGTAGGTACAGGAGTTCTGATAGCATTTGGGGAAAAAAGTAGATTGGTTGGTAAAGTAGTATCAAAAAGTAATGTAATAGATGAAAGCACTTCGTCCTTTCCAATAGAAATCTCTATCAGTGAAAAAAGCCTGATAGTCGGCCAGATGGCCAATTTATCTATATCTTTAGGTAAAATGACATTATATCAAGTACCACAATCAGCGTTATGCTTGAATGAAATAGGGGAAATTGGTATTAAGGTAATAAGCAATAACACTGTAGAATTTAGAAAAGTGAGAATTGTTGATGAGGACCAAAGCAATGTATTTGTAGTGGGGTTACAAGGCGATGGCGAAAAGATCATAGCAATTGGTCATGAATATGCCAAAATTGGCTCTAGTGTATAATAGCATGGCTCGAGCAAAATTTACCACCTCAAACGGGCCAGGGTATCATTTTTGTATTTCTCTTCAATACTTATAATAAAATACTAAGAACCAGTCACGTAAAACTTTTTGAGAAATTTTTCATCATAATTTTTGTAAATGCCAATTCTATAAAAGCCTTAGCCGAAGAAGTGGTGATTTCGTAATCTTTAGATAATCTTCTAAAGTTACC
>NZ_JAJBJB010000092.1 GCF_021811845.1 Candidatus Cyrtobacter zanobii
ACTTTATAATGCTTTAGCTATATTATATCATGAATCAATGCGCCGAAAGATACATATATTATGGTCTTATATTTCAGGCTATTACAGCCGAAATATTATAAAATAAATTAATCATGTAAGTGGCTAATGAAGTTAAATTTGATAAAATTACTTTCCATATATAGCAGAGGCAAATGAGATTGGGAACAAATGGAAGGCAGTTTATGCCAAATTCTCTCTATAGCAGAGGTAAATGAGATTGAGAATAAACAGAAGACAATTTATGCCAACTTATCTCTATTTATGCCTTAGAAATTATCTCATGCCCTGTTGCCTAGGGATATACTTATTTTGTATTGCTTTAGCTACACTTCAAGCAAGGAATACGGTAGTACATCCACTGATTATTTTTGGCTTATTATGCTTATTCCAATAGAGCAATATGTTGGAGTTGCGGATACTCTATAAATTGTTGGGATTGACATAAGCAATTTGTTGACTAACATCCACCAAAATTCAGATTAAGTTTAGATTTTTATAAAAATGGCAACAAAAAGAACTTACCAGCCAAGCAAGTTAGCAAGAGCAAGAAAGCATGGATTCAGGGTTAGGAGCGCAACTAAAGGCGGTAGGGCTGTTTTGAGCAATAGGAGGGCCTGCGGCAGGAAGTCCATAGCTATATAGGCCTTTGTGGGAGGAGTTATTAGGGTATTAAAGAGCTCATCCGAGTACTCTACCCTACTCTCGCAAGGTACTAGATTTGCATGCCCGCTGTTTGTTGCTCTATTCATTAAGGCACCTAACTCTAGCTTTGGTGTAATCGCTAGTAAAAAGGTAGGCGGTGCCGTTCTAAGAAATAGGTGTAAAAGAGTACTGAGAGTTTGTGCAAAAAGGATTTTAATGCAACTTACGTCTTCGTTTTCTATAGTACTAATATCCAGGAAGGCTCTTTCTACGTGTAAACCTGGTTCTATATTACGTTTTGAGGCTGAATTAATTTCCAATCTCGTTACCCTCTTATAGAGAACCCTTTTCAATATATTATATGAGATTATTTTTATCTGCTATGAGAACTACAGCTGTGTTTGTTGTTCTTGCCATAATATATATATATCGCTATATAATCTCGCCTGTAATGCCTAACGTATGTAGGTTTACCCCGTCTTGTTCGTGTTATGCCATACAGGCGATACGGCAGGATGGTGTAATTGGGATCTGGAAGGCCATTAAAAGGGTGTTGCGCTGCAACCCTTTTTCAAATGGAGGAAGTGATCCAGTATAATTTTTATAGATAATATGTCTGATCAAATCAGAATTGCTCTCGCAGTTTTACTAAGCGCATTAGTGTTATTTGTATCTCAGCACTTTTTTGCACCACCACAACACAAGCCTGTTGTGCATGAGGAGCTTAGTGATGAAGAAATGCATAAAGAGAGCATGCTCTCAAGAGATGATGTGATCTCTAGCTCTGATCGCATCAATTTTGAAAATAAATTCATCAAAGGCTCAATCAACTTAACTGGTGCATTACTAGATGACCTGGTTTTAAAAAATTTTAATGAATTAGATGGCTCTCCATTGACTTTACTTTCACCTGGCAAAACGGCAAATGAATATTTTGTGGAGCTTGGATGGGTTGGTGAGAAGGGTGTTGAATTACCTACCATAGATACAGTATGGAATGTGCTAGATCGCGGCGTAGACAGCATAAATTTATGGTGGGAAAACAATGCTGGAATACGTTTTGAAATACAACTCTCCTTAGACGAAAAATATGTATTTAATGTTACCCAAAGAGTTCTTAATGGCGCTGGTAAAAATTTTAGGAGTAGATCTGTTATAAAAAGAGTTAATGCTGGCGCTGATTCTTCTAGTAGCATAATGCACGAGGGCGCTATAGGCTCTATAGATTCAAAGCTCAAAGAAGTTGATTTTAGCAATTTAAAAGAGAAGTTTACTTATAAAAACAGTACAGGATGGGTTGGATTTTCCGATAAATATTGGTTAGTTGCACTGTTTGCTGCAAATGATGCAACCAAGATCAGCGGCGCTTTCTCAGTTGAAGCAGATGGCCGCTATAGGGTAAGTTATCTTTTACCAGTACAAGAATCTAATGAAAAGGTTGATAATTTTCATCTATTCGTAGGACCAAAACAACTAGATGCATTAGATTATTATCAGGATAAGTTTCATATAAGCTTATTCGATAGGGCTGTAGATTTTGGATTTTTATATTTTATTACAAAACCTATTTTCCTATTTCTTCATGAGGTATATTTATTCACTGGCAATTTTGGTCTTGCAATATTAATCTTAACAGTTTTAATAAAGGTTGTTTTACTGCCACTTTCTTATAAAAGTTTTGTTGGCATGAATAAGATGAAAAAGTTTCAGCCTCAGATACAAAAACTTAAAGAAAAATACGAACATAATCCACTTGAGCTTCAAAAAGCAACAATAGCATTTTATAAAAAGAATAATGTAAACCCACTTTCTGGATGTTTGCCTATTCTTCTTCAAATGCCAATATTCTTTGCCTTATATAAGGTACTATACGTTACAATAGAGATGAGGCATGCCCCATTTTATTTTTGGATCACTGACCTTTCTGCGAGAGATCCAACTAGTATATTTAATCTATTTGGCCTTATACCTTGGAACCCACCTGATTTTTTGAAAATAGGTATTCTGCCTATTCTGATGTCCTTGAGTATGTATATTCAACAAAGGATGAACCCAGCACCAACAGACCCTATACAAGCGAAAATCATGAGATTTTTACCAGTATTTTTTCTCATTATGTTTTCCTCATTTCCATCTGGCCTTGTCTTATATTGGTTCTGGAGTAATATACTTTCCATAGTACAACAATTTTTAATTAAACGCCTAGTGAAGGAATGACGAAAAGGATTGTGGTGGCTATGTCTGGTGGGGTTGATAGTTCAACATCTGCAGCCATACTTAAGGCTGAGGGCCATGAGGTCTTAGGCATTACACTGAAGCTTTATGATGATGGGCTTATACAGGGAAAAAAGGGAGCTTGTTGCGCTGGAATAGATATATATGATGCCCAAATTGCGGCGGAAAAAATCGGTATACCACATTATGTCTTTGATTACGGTTCTAGATTCAAGGAACAGGTTATAGATGATTTCGTTGATAGTTACCTAAAGGGAGAAACACCAATCCCATGCATAAAATGTAATCAAAAGATTAAGTTTTTAGATTTATTACGTGCGGCACGTGAACTTGGAGCAGATTCACTTGCAACAGGCCATTATGTAAGGAAGCTGGATGGCATATTAGAGACAGAGCTGCATGCCGGACTGGATCGCTCTAAAGATCAAAGCTATTTTATGTTCACTACAACTAGAGAGCAGCTCGATTTCTTGCAATTTCCAGTTGGCGCAATGAATAAATCACAAACTAGGGCACTTGCTGTGAAATACGGCCTGGAGGTTGCAGCAAAACCAGATAGCCAAGATATATGTTTTGTTTCAGATAATTATAAGAATTTCATAAAGATGACGCGCCCATCTGTTAATATAGCTGGTGATATAATTTCTAAAGACGGTCGAGTTTTAGCAAAACATGAAGGCATCTCAAATTTTACCATAGGGCAAAGAAAAGGCATCGGCATTTCTAGCAAAGAACCCTTATATGTTATTGCAATAAATAAAAAGGAAAACCAGGTTACTGTTGGTAGTATGTGTGATTTGCTATCCAATGCATTAACTGTGCGAGATATTAACTTACTTGCATCAAATATAGCTGATAGAATAGAATGTGTTGTGAAATTGCGCTCTGCGCATATGGGCTCAAAAGCAACTGTGAGTTTTTCACCTGATAGAAGGCATGCAAGTGTCACGTTGCATGAACCTTATGCAGGAATAGCACCTGGCCAGGCCTGTGTTATGTATGATGGTACAAGAATTTTATGTGGCGGATGGATCTCAAATGAGCCTATATACTAACAACCTCTGAGACTGCACAAATCTATTTAGTCATAATTTAGTCATAGAATGAATTTATAATATGGCTGCTCCACCTGGATTGTGCATACCGATAGATTGCAATATAAGAAATATAATCTTATTATTATAGTTACTTAGCTAAATATAGCTAAAGCGGTATATAGTGATTCACATAGAATTTGGTGCATAAAAATTGCTGCAATGTACAGTATAAAAACTTATTAAGAGATTTTTACTGCACAAAGTATTATATACTTCACTATAGCATAGACTTTTTCAAATTTAACTTAATTAACCCGAGCTGCATTTAAGCTTTTAGGATAAAGTTAGCTAAGAAGGAGGATTTATCGGACTTGAATTGGTAATTTATAAGCCCAGCTAACAGGTGAGCGAACGCATTTATTGGCGATCTATGTCTA
>NZ_JAJBJB010000093.1 GCF_021811845.1 Candidatus Cyrtobacter zanobii
TGTGCTCTTTTTTCAAAGCCCCCTACTTTCGCTACTTGCATCTCTACTATGTATTTTACTCCAGTTTCATCTTCACATAGCACATCCACTATTGATTGCTTATGTAGCATTGTTTCTTGGTCTAGTACTGGATTGAGCAGTGTCACTTCTTTGATAGGTGGTTTTTGGCCATAGGTTATTATGTCATTTAGGAAATCTTTTAGGATATCCTTGTTCTTCTCTGTTCCAAATATCCTCTTAAACACCAAATCGTTCCTTGGGTTTAGGTATCTTACTATTGTCATAGTATCTATAAAGAAAATGTCTCTGCAATTATATATCTTTATTTAGTCGTTAGCTATTCCCAGTACTGAAAGTGGGTCTTTGCATATTTCTCTACCAAAATTTACTAAATTATCTATGTCATCTACATAAAAATTGCCATCAATCCCATATGGCATCATCCAATCAGTCATTTCAAGAGAGAGATTAAGGTATTGATGTAATAATCGTTGAAACATATTGTTATGCATTTCTAAGCATTCTTCGGTAAGACATTTATCGAAGATATTTGGTCGGCTGTTAATAATATCCACTATAATTTGAGCCTTGAAGATATATTGCTCCAGTTCTTGATTACTATTTAAAACCCATTTTTGTGTTGGTATATCCTGACTGTGAAATTCTCTATGGTACATATAGGTATCAACATATTCTCTATAGCTGTATTTTATGATGGTGGCGCAAAAGGCTTTTGGTGTGCAGTTTATAGTGTCGCCTAGAGGTAATACACCCTTTAAGGTCTCTGTAATTACTACTACTCTAGCCTCTTTACTGTATTGAAACACGGTAAAGCTATTCAGTATATGATGGAAGCGATCATGTGTTGCAGCAAAAAACAAGATTTGTGGTGGTTGAAAAAGTATCCTACCATCCTTGGTGCATGTGTAGTTTTCCATAGATACCATTCTCTCTTCTAGTTGATCCATATCGTGTTTATCTAAGTATGGTACATACGGATTTGCATGATATGTATCGTTTCTAAGGCAATAACATATTTCATCTTTTGTGAGCCGTATACCTTGATTTAATAATATAGAAAATATCTTGGCGTAATTTTTCATGATATCTCCCTCCCAGTAACTTTCAGATGAGCATGCTAGGATTGTGGAATCTATCAGGCCCCCTTTTTTGCTGGTGAGTATCCTTGTAGTACCCGCTTTATCCTGAAAAAAATAATCCTCGAAAAAAGTTTTACTCTCTAGTACAGCTGGTAAAATTACTCTATTATAGTACGGAATAAAGCCATGTCTGAGAAATACATGCATCATAGTCATGTCTCCATGTACAATTGCTGTTGATAGTGCTACACCAAAATTTTCTCCATCTAAACATGGTGAATATATTCTGTCTGTTTTATTTGCGGGAATGTGTATTTCAGATGCAGTAAGGCTATATGGAGAAAAATAGAGCCCCACATTTTGATTACTACATAAGTCATCAATTAAATTGAAGCAATTCTCTCCAATCAATACCCATCTAAGCTCATAGAAAGATACAGTGCCATGGCTAAGATTTATCGTTGTGCATATAATTGGATCTAATTTATATCCATTATCTTCCATCTGGCTTATTGTTGTATAATATGGACTTTTAGTATCAAGATTTGAAATTATTGGATATTGATTTTGATTTGGCCAATCTGACATTTTTTCCATTTCTTGAGCTAATTTAGATAACTCAAGACCAGTAAAATCCTTTAAAGAGTAACCGCGCAACAGTTTATCCCATGTACTATGTTCAAGCTTAGCATTGACTCCAGGCGCAAATATCTCTTGAGTTAATTTCATTTTTTCTCCAGTTTGAATATATTCTTTATCCATGCTGAAGCTGCATGGATCTCCTTTAAGCACCATCTTATCTATATATCTTATATATGTGGGCAACCTAAAATGAAATCCCCAGTACTCTATAAGCTGTTTTGCGACTGTATTTGAATTTTGACCTCCGCTTAATGCTTCTGGAAGTGGATATTTATAATCAAACCCCATCTTATGCACCCAATCCCGAAATCCAAACGTGGCGCTCATTAGCTTATCAAAATCTGCTTGATTTATTTTGGCTATTGTTATATTTGGAATTGTACTTCTCCAATTATCATTTACCCAGTCAGGATGGCCATTTTTGTAATCAGATATGGTAATTTCTATATTTTGAGTAATCTGATTATAGAAGCTATCATTATATTTTGGCCCACCCCTTATACAAATTGGCTCTTCGGTCCCAGGTCTTTGAACTAATATAAAAAGATGCTGTGGAGCAGAATCTCCACTAGATTCAAATGCTTTAACTGCCCTAGAGGCTAATATTATTTCTATTTCTTGGCTTGTTGTAGGCATAATGATCAAAGTACAAATTTATAACTTTTGGTCACAGAGACCCAAAAAACATTGCGCTCTGTGTCTAATAAAAATGAAAAATAATATCCCCATAAAGGATCTAGAGAGAGCCAATTATTTCCATAATAACTATGTAATCCTCTATAATACTTCTCATGATACCTTTTGTATCTTGGTATATCAGGATAATAATAGTATAATAACTGTGGTTCATGAGGTCTTTCTATCCGCATATCATGTATAACTCCTACCTTCTTTAAATCGGCCTTCACCTCCTCAATATGCTTGCCAATGTACTTATTTCTTAAAAATTCTGCCGCTTCTTTTCCTGTTTTAAATGACTCAAACCTAAATGGTTTATTTTCAAATGTATTAAAAATAATTGTTACAAGCGCATAAATAGCAAAAAATATATACAAAAAACGGAAAAGCATTTTCCAAAATGTTTTGTTATCTAGATATTTTTCTTCATTCACATCTACCTTCATCTTTATTGATAATTATATTAACCATTATCACCTTGTCGCTTTTTGGTATTTGGATTTGCTGTGCCAACCCAGTTTGATCTTGAGTTTTCTGCGCTATCTATCTCTTTTTCTAGAGTCTGTCTAGTATCGGTGATGGATTTAGTATTCTCTGATATTTTTTGATCCAAATTACTCTTTAGCCTCTCATTGGCTAAACTTAGCTTTTCCTTTCTTTGTGGGCTCATCTCTTCAAAAGAATTAACCTTATGCTCCTTATGAAATGCACTCACAGCTTGATCATTTACATTGTTTTGTACTGTATCTTGTTTGGCGGTACTAATTTCTTTGTAATTAGCTTCGTTTACAAGTTCTGATGCCCCCCTAAATGCACCAGGTGATACGTGTTGAGCGGGATTTTTATATACCGTTAGATAATCTGCTATAATCTTTCTTCCTGTTGTTGTTATTCCATCTCCATAAATACCAAGCTCTCTTGCTACCATTTGTTTATTATGCACATTATAATCACCCTCTTGCCTATTCCTATAACCAAAACTAATTAATGAATCTGTGATATCCATAGAGCTATGTACAGATTGGCTCTTGATTCTATTAAATAATATCTCCTCATTAGAAGCCGCTGTTTCCAGGCTCTGCGCTTCTTTAGAATATGATTTAGATTGACTAAAATCATTTCTAATACTCTCTACACTCGCCTTCTCTTCTTGGCTCATAGAGCTATAATCCATATTTTTGATATAATCTTCAAATTGTTTTTCTGTGACTTGTTTACTTTGAGATTGTGATGCGCTTCTTCCCTCTTCTATATTTTGTATGCTGCTATTATCTGCTTTGAAGCCGCCCCCAATACTACTATTCAATGCACCGGTTATGGATTGGGCTCCAGCACCAACAGAAACTCCAGCATTCAAATCAAAGCTACTTGTTTGACCCGTGCTATAAACAAAGCCCCCACCCACTCTCTGATCGCTTTGAATTGAACTCGCGCTGTCTTGGCCTTGAGAAAAAGATGTGGAGCTAGATAATCTATCACTAATACTATGGCTATCAAAATACTTTTGCATGAATTCTCCCGCCTTGCTCTCTGCCTGAGTTTGCATTTCGCTAGCCCTTTGGCTGAGGGTGGTTGCTTGGCTTTTATGATTTGCCGCGCTATTAGCGAGGCTTGAAGACAAAGCCTCGGCATAATTTATATTAGATAATCCTTTCGTGGTTTTGCTTCTTGCATCAACGCTCCATTGATCGGATCCGACATAATCAGTGACTCTATTTCCAGCAGCATCTGTATATGTAATATAGCCAGAGTCATCTATCATTGATGTGGTGTGTTTATAGCCACTGACATTTTGATAGGAATGGTTACCTAAGCTTACATTATCAAAGCTTCTATTTCCTGATGTTATTTCCGTAGCTGCTGCTGATGCGCTGCCTTGGGTCGGAGAGACCATACTTCCTGCCATGTGCACAAATGATGCAACCCCTCCCTTGGCAA